>CANRPL010000082.1 GCA_947632495.1 uncultured Bacilli bacterium | reverse complement strand
GTTTTGATTTAGAGGCATTCGCACTAAAACGGCGAATAAAGTCTTGTAATTCTTTAATTCGTTCTTCCTTTTTCTTGTTTGATTCGCGTAATTGCTTTTGAATTAAGCGACTTGACTCATACCAAAAATCATAATTACCAACAAACATAGTTATTTTTTCATAATCAATATCGACCATATGCGTACATACTTTGTTTAGGAAGTGTCGGTCATGCGATATGACAATAATGGTATTTTTGAATTCAATTAAAAATTCTTCAAGCCAATTTTTAGATGCTAAATCAAGACCATTAGTAGGTTCATCTAAAAGTAAGATATCTGGTTCACCAAATAAAGCCCGAGCTAGCATTACTTTAACTTTATCAGCTTCTTTAAGTTCATGCATCATTTGATTATGTAAAGAAGTATCGACACCTAAACCACTAAGTAAAATAGCGGCATCACTTTCAGCCTGCCAACCATTTTTCTTTAAAAATAAGTCTTCTAATATTCCAGCGCGCATACCATCTTCATTAGTAAAATCTTCTTTCATATATAAGGCTTCTTTTTCGGTTTTAATATCATATAATTCTTTGTCACCCATAATAACCGTATCTAAAACATTATAATCATCAAAAGCATTATGATTTTGTACTAAAACTGATATACGTTCTCCTTTACCAATGATAACCTCGCCACTAGTAGAATCGATTTCACCACTCAATATTTTAAGAAAAGTCGTCTTACCAGCACCATTCGCACCGATAACACCATAACAATTATCGCCTTCAAACTTAAGATTAACATTTTCAAATAAAATACGTTTACCAAAACGTAAACCAATATTATCGGTAATAAGCATACCATCACTTCCTTAAAATATCATCTATTAAATAGTATATAATAATGCTAATTTATTTACAAGAAAAAAGTATGACGAGCATACTTTAATATTTATTTAATAATTGTAGACGACTTATAACTTTCTTTTCAATACGTGAAATATATGACTGACTTATACCTAGTTTTTCCGCTACTTCTTTTTGTGTCAATTCCTTTTGATTATTTAGTCCATAACGCATAATCATAATCTCACGATCTCTTTTATTTAATTTTTCAATTTCTTCATATAAGATTTTTCGTTCTGTCTCCCTTTCTAAATCGCGCGTTACAATATCATCATCAGTACCTAGAATATCTTCTAAATGTAATTCATTACCTTCCGCATCGTAACTCAAACTATCTTCAAAACTAATTTCCCCTCTGCGTTTTTTATTTTTACGTAGAAACATTAAGATCTCATTATCGATACAACGTGATGCATAAGTCGCCAATTTAATATTTTTATCTAAATTATATGTTTCAACTCCTTTAATTAAACCAATTGTTCCAATACTGACTAAATCTTCTAGATCGACACCGGTATTTTCATACTTCTTCGCTAAAAAGACAACTAAACGTAAATTATGTTCAATTAACTTATTTTTAGCTTCTTTAGTGCCTTCTTTAACATATCTTACTTCTTCTTCTTTGGTTAATGGTTCTGGTAGTTTATCTAAACTACCGACAAAATAAATATTTTTAAGACATAATGATTTAACATATCTAACTAACTTTTGAATAAACTTTTTTATCATAGATCCTCCATTAATTTATTATTTAGTAAGACATCAACACCATCTAAATTAAATAACTCTTCACTACAACCTAAATAAATATTTTTAAAATGCTTATCTTGAATGACGACATCATCACATTTATATATTTTAATAAAATGAATGCCATTAACACTTTTATAAGGAATAATCCGGTACCCTTTATTTAAGAAAATAACTTGTCTCTTATCAATTAGAATAACAGGATAGCCTTTATAAGTTAGATTATTACCACTATCAAGATATCCGGTACTATTAACAATATGATTATTGATTTTTATTTGAAGATTATAATAGTTATTATATTTATTTTTTACTAATCTTTGTTCCTTGATATAAAAATAAATAATAAAGGGACTAATAATAATCGTTATAATAAAATTGAGACTAAAGCCATTATTCATAAAGATTAATCCATAATGTTGGTAAGATAATTGAATATTAATTAAATATAGAAAGCCTCCTAAAAAAATACTTACAATATAGAAAAGTAATAAATTAGTAAAAAAATACTTTCCATCTCTTTTAGGATACGCTACTATAATCATTAAAATACTTAAACATATTTTAATAATAAATAAGCATAGTGATGTAATAGGATAAAAAAGAATAAGTATACTTAAACTTCCTATTAAAGAACTTATCGTTATTCTTTTTAAATCGATTTTCCTTTTAAGAATAAGTCCAACACCTAAAAGCAAGAAAAAATCTAGTATAAAATTTAATATTAAAATTAAATCTAAATAGACTTTCATAACATCACCATCATCATTATATATAATGTTTAGTTACTTTTATGTCGTAAAAAAAGAGACTTATTAAAAGCCTCCACGTTTTCTTAAAAATGTAGGAATACCGGTATCATCATCGTCAGATGTACTAGTTGAACTATTATTCTCTTCTTCCTCCGTATGGGAATATGAATGATATAATGGTTCACTCTGTTCCTCAAAACCAGTTGCGATAACCGTAACAATTACCTCATCTTCCAAATTTTCATTTATAACAGCACCAAAGATAGCATTCATGTCAGTATTTGCGCTCGTTCTTACTACTTCGGCAGCCTCCTCTACTTCAAATAAAGTTAAGTTAGAACCACCAGTTACATTGATAATAGCGTCTGTGGCACCACTAATACTCGTTTCAAGAAGTGGGCTTGCTACTGCTTGACGAGCAGCTTCTGTCGCACGGTTTTCACCTTGACCAATACCGATACCGATTAAAGCATTACCACGCTTTTCCATAACGGTTTTAACATCGGCAAAATCTAGGTTAATTAA
>CANRPL010000081.1 GCA_947632495.1 uncultured Bacilli bacterium | reverse complement strand
CATGGGTATGAACCATGTGCTCTAGCCAACTGAGCTACATCGCCATAAAAAGTAAGCAATATAAATATATCATATTTACTCACTTTTAGCAATACTTTTTATTTATTTTCATTTTGTTTCATACAAGCTGCAACATCACCATTAGCTTTAACCACACTAACAGCATCACAATTACTACGGGTTGATAATTCTTCAATTAAGCTAATTAATTCTGAATTAGATGCTGATGAATAACCAATACGATATTCATTACCAATAATAGTTAACGGTACATATTCAGAATCAATTTTCATTTTTTCTTTAGTTAAAGTATAAAAGTCTATATTTTCTGATGCTTCATACTTATTAATCGTTAAATAAGGATAACTACTAGCGATACTATCTAACCATTCGATTTCTTCATGGCAATGATTGCAAGTAGAACTATAGAATAAAGTTAAAGTTACTTTATTTTTGCCAACTAATGTCTTATCATAATCTTTAGTTTGAACATTAGATGTAACATTACTATTGGAAGAAACACTGCTTGTAGTTTCTTGAGAATTAGACTCATCATTACCACGCTTATTTTCTTCAGTAACATCGTTCTTACCACAACCAACTGTTAGTAAGATTAATAAAATAATTAAAAATTTACGCAACTAAATCACCTACTTATGTTTATATCTTTGGAATAAATATTATTAACGCACCAATAAAAGCTACGATGCATAAGATTAAGGAAGCAGCAGAAACTGTGTCTTTAGCGATTTTAGCTAAAGGATGAGTTTCAGTTGTTACTAAATCAATCGTTGCTTCAATTGATGAGTTAACCATTTCCATACTCATTATACTACCAATAATAAAAATTACAAATAGCCAATCACCAGCTGAAATATTAAAATAAAATCCAGCAATTACGACAACTATTGTCGCTAAAAGCATAATAATCATATTATGTTCATATTTTATACCATAGGCAATACCATTACAAGCATGACAAAAGCTTTTAACATAACGCACAATAAAATTGCCTTCATCTTTTCTTCTTTGTATATTCATAGCATCCCCTACTATTTTTCTTTTCCGCTAACTAAATCTTCACCATCATAAAACCAAGGTGTCGCAAAAGTTGCGGCAGGAATAAAGGCTACCTCTTCAGTTTTCTTAACTGGTGGCTTAATAGCCTCTAAAAGAGAATTAACCTTAACTTCTTGATTAGCTGCTCTTCTTAAAAGGTAGGAAAAAGCATTACTTAAATTACGAAGTTTAAAATAAATTAAACGTTCAGGTATCTCTTCTTTACTAGCTTTACACTTCTTTAAAGAAGCTTCCTGCATACGAAAGTCTTTAATTAAATTGGTTACTTCATCTAAAGTGCGATGAGCCATCGCTATTAATTCAGGTGAATAATCAGCACCGACACGGAATACTTCAGATGATATTTTTAAGGCAAAAGCCGAACTTAATCGATTTAAAATTTCATCGACACTATGAGCTCCTAATTCAACCTCTTCAATTACTTTATCAAGATCAGACGATTCTTTAGGTGTTATTACCTCTTCATATACTTCTGGTGCTTGAAAAAGATTATCTAAAGTAGCTGTTTTAGAATCTTCACTAACATCGGGGTCAGTAAATGTAACTTCTTTATCAGAACTAGAACCCATCACATCAGGGGCAGTAAATACATCCTCTTTATCAAGACTAGGTTCCATCACATCAGGATTAGCAAATAAATCTTCACCTAAATCAGAATTATCAACATCTTCAGTGATAAAGCGTCCTTCATTATCATCAGTTTTAGTTTCCTCGATATCAGCCGTTTTCTTAACGTTTTCTCTTTGATATGCTTCAATCGTTATAGGAACAATATAACCATTATGAACACTACGCGCATCGATTAAGGTTTTTTCAAACAAAGCCCATGTATCATCAAAATCACCAACAGGATAACCATATTTAGATAAAAAGTGTGATTTATAAAAATGCCATGTACTTACATTAGGATTAATTACAGAACGTTCTTTAGAGCTTACACCCTCTAATTCTCCTAATATATTTTGACGATATTGACGAACAGCACGGTCATAATAAACATATTTTTCTTGTTCAGATAAATCATTAGCTTTAACACCATCATCTTTTAAATAACGACGATATATCTTACCTATCTCTGTCGCATCTTTTTTCGTTATTTGATATTCTTCAATGCAATAAATGTTTTCACCATTAGCTTCACCGACAGGAGTTACCGTTAAAAAGACGTTCTCCTCTAAATTAGATGTTGAAAGTTTTTGATTATTCTTACGACGAATAATTAATTTAGAAAAAGATTGAACTTCATAAAAGCTTGCTAAAACATAATCAGCATCACAATGTGGAATATAGGACTTCTTCTGTTGAATAAAAGATGGTGTATCATAATAAGCCTTAAAATAAGGAATCAAATCAGGCGATAAGACATTTTGCAAATGATTACGAGAGTTTAATTCATTATCAAGTGAAACCAATTGAGCTTGCATAATATCTAAAGTAGCGTGCCCATTAATATTTAAACTATATTCTTCACTTGGCCATAAATCACCATTACGATCAGTAAAGTAATTAACTTCGGCAATTGATGATATTTCTTTACACACTAAAGAAGAACCATTATCATAATAATAGCTATGAACATTAGATAGTTTTCCGGCCAATTGTTGTTCTAATTTTTCAGGTGTATACCCTACTTTTAAAATCTCATATACTTTAGAACTTTTTAATTTATCACTACTTAAACCCTCACTAGTAGTAATAGCCTCAAAAGTCGCATTATCCATATCATAAACTGAAACACTATCATTAGTCATTACTATTACCATATCATCACTTCCGCATTCTATATATAGATTATCACATCTAGACATTTTTTTCAATTAGCACAAGAAAAAAAAGATGTTAAGAAGTGATTTGATAATTTTATACACGAAATAAAAAGTTCTAACTATGACTACATCGATATTTAATCGGTG
>CANRPL010000080.1 GCA_947632495.1 uncultured Bacilli bacterium | reverse complement strand
ATCAGCCTGGATAGCTCGCTCAAAATTATCAATAATTGGTAAGATTTCTTTAATCAAATCTTCATTACAGAATTTAAGCATCTTGTTAACTTCTTCTTCTTTACGTTTACGATAGTTAACCAAGTCAGCATCCTTACGTATTAGACGATCTTCTAACTCACTTATCTTATTAAGCGCTTCATTTAATTTATCCCGATGGTGTTGATCTCTTAATGCTTCTATTTCTTCATTGGTAGAATTATCACTACTAGGATTAACATCAGGATTAGTATTAACTACTTCCTCTTTTGGTGCCTTATCATCCTTTTCTAATTCGACTTTTGAAGTCACCTTTTCCTTTTCTTTTTCTTTCATAATCTCTCCTACTTATTAATATTATCGTTGATATAATTTAGTAAGGCTATAACGCGGTCATAGTCCATACGTTTAGGGCCAATCAAAGCAATTGTACCTTCCTCACCATCAATTACATATTTAGTTCTGATGACAGTTACATCATCATCAAAATGGTTTTCACTACCAATATAGATGTTGATACCATTGCCTTCTTCTTTGATGGTATTGACGATATCTTTATCTTCAAACTTACTAACAATTTCACGAATGCGATCAGCATCACTAAACTCTGGTTGTTTTAACATATTGACACGTCCTGCCATATTAACATGATTAGTATTAGCAAAATCATTGAAAGCATTATAGAAAGCATTATATAAGATTTCATGACGTTCAACATAATTAGAAATAATTGGCTTTACTTGGAATTCTAGAAAAGAACTAACCTCACTAATTGGTGTTCCTAAAATTAACTTGTTAATAAGCTCAACTGTTTTAGCGATATCAACGCTTGATACTTTACCTTCCAAATATAAATTACGATGTTCAACATGGCCTTTATCCGTTACAACAATCGCAACTAACTTTTCATCATCAATAGGAATAACCTCTACCTTACTGACAAGATTATCCTTGGAAGACTGGCCTAGAACAATAGCTGTATAATTAGTCATCTCCGCAATGATTTCCATACTTTTAGATATGACATCAGTAAGCGCTAAAGACTTATTATCCATAATGCATTGTAATTTAAGCATATCTTCGCCAGATAATTCTTTTGGTTGCATTAAATTATCAACATAGTAACGATATCCTTTTTCACTAGGAATACGTCCACTAGAAATGTGAGTTTTTTCAAGTAACCCTATCTCCTCAAGGGCACTCATTTCAGCACGAACAGTGGCACTCGAACAATTTAAACGTTCACAAATAGATTTAGAGCCAACTGGTTTGGCTGTTTGAATATACTCTTCAACAATTATTTTAAACAGTTCCCTTTGTCGTTCGGTTAACAAGTTATCACCTCTTTTAGCACTCTTATCTCACACGTGCTAAAGTAAGTATAACACGATTCATTAGCACTGTCAACCATAATCTGCTAAAAAATTATATTTATCTACTACCCTCATTATGCGTACTTTTATTTTTTATTAAACAAAAAAAGTAATGAAACATTACTTCTTCTATTCACAAGTATAATTTAAATCAGTAAATATCTTATGGGTATTAACACGATCATAATTAACCATATACTTTTCTTTTAATTCATCGGTTAATTTAGCAACATCAAGTGTAATTTTAATAGTGTATTTATTTTCTTCTTCCTCTAATGATGCTTTAACCCCATCAATATCTTTATATTCATCAGTTGTCTCTTTAGCTGACTTTTGATACTTTTCCTTAATCTCGTCGGTAGCATCATCTAATTCAATTATTTCCGTGTCAATAACCTCTTCTAATATACCTTTATCATTATAATTAAAACGATATAAACTAGTATATAGCGTATTTTCGGAAGTTCTATTTTCTTTATACGCACAAACTAATTCACCAGTTGCAGCTACTTTTTCTTCATTTTTATTTGTCTCTTTTTTGCCACAACCGCTTAATAAAGTAATAATCATTACTAACAGAATCATCTTTTTCACTATATCTACCTCCTAAACATTATATCAAAAAAATTGGAATATTCCAATTTTATTTACATGTAAATCCTTGATCTTCCGCAGCTTTAATAACTGCATCTTTTTTATTAGCATCATTCTTTTTAGACGCTTCTTCTACTTTTTCAGTATGCGTTACTTTAGCTGTTGTTCCGTCTAACTCAACTTTATAATCTTTTTGGTCTTCATAATTTTTAACAAATGTTTCAGCTGCTGTTTCTGTTTTAAACTTCGCAATAAAAGTACGCGTTGATTTAGTCAAATATCCTTTTTTAAAAACATAATCAACGGAATTATTTATTTCAACACTATTCCCAATTTCTGATTCTTTGGAACATGTAACCTTTTTTTCACCACATCCTGTAAGAAGAACCATTGACAAAGCCAATAAACCAATCGTTACTCGTTTTTTCATTGTAACATCCTCCCTAATTAATTATATCATATCTCCTACTTGCATGTATACCCCAATTGCTCATAATACAAAACTTGATCTTTAAGTGAATAATTTTGCTTACGAACATCTTTTTCACCACTCGCTAATATTTTTTCTTTATCTTGACGAATGATGACTGTCTCATCTTTTTCCAAAACCTCTTCAATACTCTTATAATTAGCACTAGCTGTTTCAGCATCTTTAAATGTATAACTAGCTGATAATTTTTCTTTAATAACCTTGTCATTTTCTAAAGTTAAAATTACCTTCATCGCCGATTGCATTAGCTCATTATTATCATTTATATAGCGACAGCTAATCTCTTTTTGTTTACTTGAACATCCACAAAGAATGAAAAGAAACAAAAAGATAAACAATAATTTCTTTTTCATATCTCCTCCA
Organism: uncultured Bacilli bacterium; assembly: GCA_947632495.1. GTDB lineage: Bacteria > Bacillota_I > Bacilli_A > RF39 > UBA660 > UBA5578. The sequence goes on along the minus strand of CANRPL010000080.1, from coordinate 198 downwards.
AAGACAAGTAGCTATATTATATCATATTTTAAGGAAATCTAATAAATTTTATTTTTTTTCTAAAAATACTTGACATTAAAATGTTTTTGATTTACTATATGAAGTACCAATTCGGAATCGACCGGATTGGAGCTAGTATCACACTAGCCAACCCCTTTTTATTCTTTTATGGAAGTTGCTCAGGGGGCAACTTCTTTT
>CANRPL010000079.1 GCA_947632495.1 uncultured Bacilli bacterium | reverse complement strand
AATTTAGAAAATTCTAATGCTGAATTTATTAAATTAGGATTATCACAAAAAGAAAAATTAATAAGACTTAATGATTCTGCTAAAAATCAAATAGAAATATTAAAAAATAATAACGGAATAAAAGAATTAGAAAATATCGATAAATACTTAATTGAAACTAAATGAATATTTGGCAATTTAGAAAACGCACTTACCTATTAACAAGCCAATATAAGTTCGACTTTTTTTATAAGGATATGGTAGTTATGAACCCTACAATTAGAAAAAAAGTATTATGTTTTAACTTTACAAGCCAAAATATTTGTTTGTTAGATGATAATTCTTCTAATAATTTTTATTGAGGTGGAAAGTATATAGTTAATCATTTATTTAGAGAAAAATATCCAGAAAATATATACTTATTTGAACTATAAAAATATTGTATTCTTCCCTTTTATAAATAAACCTTGCTAAAAAAGAATAATTATACTATGATTAATATAGAAATAAGGTGAATTATGACGGAATTACAAAAAGAAATAATAGAGGAAACAGTCTACACTATAGGTAGTAAAAGTCATGCTGATAAAGCATTACTAGATGGTAAAATAAATACCCTATGTTCTATGGATATTGATGATGCTACTGATGAAATACTAGTATCATTTAGTGATTTATTAACAAGTAAAAAAATAGCTAGAGAAGACGTATTTAAACAAATTGATCATCTATGTCATCTTAACCCTAAATACCCAACCTTTGATACATTAAAAGCCCGTTTAGACTGGATTAAAGCAATGAATATGGAGCATCCCCAACTACCATTATCTTTAAATCACAATTTAATTATTACTGCCTTTGATAAATTTAACCAACTACTAGGTCTTAACTTTGATGCCTATTATACTGGTGGCTTGATGGGATATTTAGCAACTTCTAAACCATTAGAAAGATACCATAGTGATTTAGACTTATTCTTTAATGAAGAACAACTAATTACATTAAAAAAACTTGTTGATAGTAGTCCAGATTTTAAATTTGTTAGTAATTTAGGTCACAAACAAGAAAAAGGTCACGAATATAAAATAACCTATCGTGATACCCCTATTAGTATTGGTTTATTTCTTTTTCATCGTGAAAATGACGGCCGTATAACATATAGAGACTATCATTATCAAGATGATATATTACTAGTTGATGAAGAACATTTCTCTAAACCCTATACCTTTCTATCATTCTCTGATGAAGTAAAAATTCATAATGGTATTCCCTACCATATGATGAGTTTAGAATCTATTTATCATTCTAAATATGATGGTAGACCAAAAGATCAATATGATGCACAAATAATTAGTCCATATGTTGATATGAGTATCGTTCATCGTATTGATGAAGAAGATAAACAAAGCTACCAAGTAACAAATCAAGATGTTAAACATTCAATTATACAAGAATTAGAAGAGTTAATATTTTCAGGCAAAGAAAAAAGGATATCTTAAATTGAATATCCTTTTCTTTTTTAGTTAAATAACTTTTTTGAAGTAAAAGCTAAAGCAATCATAGAAACTAATGAAGCAATAACCATCATAACATATGAAACAACAGCATCACCAGTAAATGGATTATCTACTACTAGAGTTAAACCATCTATAGCAGCTTTTAATCTTGCAAGAGCAGCAGCTACGTCATCTTGAGTAGCATCTTTATCCCAACTAATTTCTTCTGCTTCTTGTAATGCATGATCTAATTCATTCCAAGAATCTTCAGTATATTGTGAATGATCAAATTCATTTGCATAGTAAATATCTCCTGCTTCATCAATTACGCTATCCAATTCAGTTTTATCAACTTTAGTTACTAAATTATCAATAGCTTCACGAATAGCTTCTGCCCATCCATCAACAACTGATTGTTCAGCACTAAGTTTACCTTCTACTACTTCGGCTAAAGCAGCATCTAATACAGCTAATGAATCTTCTGTATAAAGATCTCTATCTAAAGCAGCAGCTTCATCTTTTAAATCATTAACTGCTGTATAGTCAGCATAAATACTAACTAATCCATTAATTGCATCTGTAATTGCTTTTTCCCAAGCATCAACTTGTGATTGATTATCAATTGTCATATCAGGCTTAACTAAACCTAAAGCAGCTTGTAATCTTCCATATGATTCTGGTGTATAATCAGCAGCATCTAATGCTTCTGCTTGTTCCTTTACTTTATCTAAATTGCTATAATCAGCAGGTTTCTTTACTAGATTGCTAATAGCAGCTCTAATTTGAGTAGCCCAAGATGTTACTTCTGTTTGTTCGCGTAATGTTTTACCGTCTTTAATTAACGCTAAAGCAGCATCTAGTGCTTCTAATGAATCGTCTGTATAAAGACTTCTATCTACCATCTTTCCTTCTGCTTCTGCAGCATAAACATCTGTATAATCAGCAGGCTTTTCTACTAAACCAGCAAGAGCATCTTTAATAGGTTGAACCCATGCATCTACTTGGGCTTGTTGAGATTTTCTGTAGTTTGGTTGTACAGCATCTACAGCAGCTTTTAAAGCATTATATGAATCAGTAGTATAATACTTCTTTTCACGTATTTTGGCATTTGCTTCTTCAAGTACCTCATTTACCTCTGTATAATCAGCAGGTGTATATTGAGCAATTATTTCAACATTCTTTTCAAATTGATAATTCTTATCAACTACTATTCTCTCTCCACCATCCATGATGTAAAATTCTATAAATGGGTCTTCAGGATATAAAGTCTTTGAAGCCGCCAAAGCTTTTTGTAAAGCTGAATTGCCTGGAGCTGAATGCATCCATGTTGTATCTTTTTGTATTTTATAATATTCATCTTGAAATTTGATAAATACTACTTCTGTTTGGTTTGTAGTTACATATTTAGCTTTAGTATCCAATACAACTTCACCATCATAATCATCAGGTATAACAATTGTAACGCCACTAGTTCTTCTAGCTCTTGACATTACAAGTTGCGTATTTTCTGCATCTGGTACAATAGTTGCACCGTCATAACCATTAATAGACATACCACTTGATTTCTTTAGTCCACCTTCAATAGTAAATTTAGCAGTACCTGTTCCTTGTTGTCCTACGTTAATATGGCCACCATTTCCAGTAACTGTTACATCTTTAATAGTAGC
>CANRPL010000078.1 GCA_947632495.1 uncultured Bacilli bacterium | reverse complement strand
TTGATGCACTTTACTCACCAATCGAAAGAGTTAGTTATGAAGTTGAAAGCGCTCGTGTTGGACAAGATGCTAACTACGATAAACTAATTATGGAAGTTTTCACTAATGGATCAATTAGACCAGAAGAAGCTATGGCTTTAGCTGCTAAAATTATGATTGAACATTTGAATATTGTAACTAACTTAAGTGAAATATCAGATATAACTGGTATTATGAATGCTAAACAAGAAGATAGTAAATTAAAGAAGTTAGAGACATCTATTGATGATTTAGATTTCTCCGTTAGAGCTTATAATTGCTTAAAGAGATCTGGAATTAATACATTAGGTGATTTAACATCTAAATCAGAATTAGAAATGATGAAGATTCGTAATCTTGGTAAAAAGTCTTTAAAAGAAGTAATCGATAAGATTAAAGAAATGGGACTTAAATTCCGTGAAGATGATTAATAGTTAGGAGGAATATTGTGGCTTATAGAAAATTAGGACGTACTAACAAACATAGAAAAAGTATGTTAGCTAACTTGACTAGAGAAGTTATTAATACTGAAAGAATTGAAACAACAGAAACTCGCGCTAAAGAAGTTCGTAAATTTGTTGATAAAATGATTTCTTATGGTAAAGATGGTTCTTTAGTAGCACGTAGAAAAGCACTAGCTTTCTTACATAACGATTCTGCAACTGTTAGTAAAGTATTTGATGAATTAGCTCCACGTTATGCTAATCGAAATGGTGGATATACTAGAATTTTAAAATTAACAGAACGTCGTGGTGACGATGCTCTAATGGTTATTTTAGAATTAGTAGAAGGAGATGCTAAATAATAAGCATCTTTTTTTATTATTTATGATATAATTATTTTGGTGAAATAATATATGACTGATGCGGTTTATAGTGAAAGTGGATATTATGAATCATTAATTAAATCAAGGAATAAGATGTTGGTAGCGCTAAATAATCTTTTTTATAATTTTAAGTTCGATTTTCTAAATCCGTTAATAAGTGGTAGAATTTCATCGTGATATATTATAAGTGGTTTAATTTATATGTGAGAATAGGAGAAAATTGAATAAATTTTCTTTTTTTATATGATAAATATAATCATATGTGATGATAATTTAACAGATGCTAAAAAAATTGAACGTATTGTAAAAAGGGTAATGACTCATAGAGAGTATAAGATTCATATGTTTCATGATTACAATAAGGACTTTTTAAAGATTGTCAATGCTGATTTACCAAATAAAATATATTTATTGGATATTGAGACACCATCAAGATCGGGAATTGATATTGCTCGAAAGATTCGTAAGAATGATTTTGTAAGCGTTATTATTTTTCTTACAGGTCATGATGAATTAGGAAGAGTAGTAGCAAAAAAGAATTTAATGTGTCTTAACTTTATTAACAAGTTTGATAATCTTAAAGAAAATCTTACGAAAAGTTTAGAATTAGCTCTCTTAATAGTGGGTCAAAAACGTATTATTCATATAACATCTCGTAAAATAATATATAATATTGATTTAGATAAAATACTATATGTGACACATGATACTGTCGCTCGTAAAACAATTATTGTTACTGATATTAAAACTTATCATATTTCGATAAGTATGAATAAAGTCATTAGTGAATTGCCATCATATTTTGTTCAAGTACATCGATCTTGTTATGCCAATAGTAAAAGGATAGATACAATCGATATTAGGAATATGTGTATAACATTTGATAATGGTATGATAACAAACACAGTATCAAAAAGATTTATAGGAAGAGTGGTTAAATGATTGGAACAATAATATCAACTTTTTGTATGGTTATATTGCTATTTATTATGTGGAGCGATTTATCCAATATTGATATCAATTGGAAAAGTATTAGAACTTGGCTTTTTATTGTTGTAACCGTCAGTGCGACACTATTAAATTATTTTAATGTATCCAATGTTATAAAAATTATTAATATGACTTTAATCTTTATTGTCATTCATAAATTGTTCTTTAAAACATCATATAAATGGAGTATTTTTGAACCTATTGTTACGCAATTACTATATTTGATATCTGAAAGCATAGTATCTATTTTCATGATTTCTATTTTAAAAAATGATATTACGAAATATGTTGATAATTTCTTTGGCAGTTTTATTATGAATATAAGTATGGCGTTTTTAACTTTTATTCTATTTAAAACACCTTTATTTAAAAAGATATATGATAAGATATTTAAGACTGTTTCTACCTTTGATGATTCAGCTACTATTTTCTTATTTATATTATGCTTATTAACATATAGTATCTATGGCTTTAATGTTTTCTATGGTATGAATCCTAAATTTCTTATGCTCTTATCAATGTTAGTTTCAATTATTTTCTTCATTATTGTCTTCATGTTCTTTAAAGCTAAAGATGACTATTATAAGATATATGATAAATATAATAGTAGTCTATTAAGCTTAAAAGAATTTGAAGATGTCTTAAATAATTATCGTGTCGACAATCATGAAAATCGTAATCATTTACTGGCAATTAGAAATATGACAAAGAATAAGAAAGTTATTAATTTTATTGATACTATTTTAGAAAATAATATTAAAGATGATAATAATATCATGCATGAGACTAGTGTCATTCCTTCTGGTGGATTAAGAGGTTTAATCTATTCTAAATTATTGGTTATGAATAATAAGGAGATTGAATATGAATTAGATGTTGATCGCACTGTGCGAGTCGTCAATATGCTTTCCTATGGCGAAGATGTTTTATTAGATATATGTAAAATAGTCGGTATCTTTTTGGATAACGCTATTGAAGAAGTAGAAAAGTTAGATGAAAAATATATCATTATCGAAATATATAACGATGAAGATGTTTTAACTATTTCCATTACTAATATTTTTGATAATAGTATTGAAAAGACAAACATATATAAACCTGGATATAGTACTAAAGGTGGAAATCATGGCTACGGATTATCTTTAGTGAAGAAAATTACGAGTAAAAATAGTAAATTAAAGACCCATCATGAAATTAACGATAATGAATTTACGCAAATATTACAAATATTCAAATAAAAAGAACTTCATTTGAAGTTCTCAGACTGTTGACAAATAGGTAAATATTTTTACTTATTTGTCTTTTTTTCATAAAAAATGAAAAATCTAGGATATT
>CANRPL010000077.1 GCA_947632495.1 uncultured Bacilli bacterium | reverse complement strand
CTATTTTATAAAACTTATTTTAAATTAAAGATGGATCAGAACTTTATCACTCAAGAATATGATTACAATTTATCAAAAGAATTATATGATGATAAATATATAGATTATCACATGGAGTTTTTTAAGGCTGGTCTTAATGCAATTATTAAAAAATGGCTTAGTAACGGATGTAAGGAATCTCCCGAAGTAATAGAGAGTATATTAAAAAGTGAATATTCAAATAAAAATAATACCAAGAATTAAACTTGATATTATTTTTATTTACAATAATCAATTAACTCATTAGGTGTTTTTTTACTATTTTTCTCAATAACCCAGTATTCATTTTCAGTATCGAAATTACAGCGATATACATCATAAAAGGGGGTATCATAATAAATGACATTACCTATAGTACTAGTTATAGTTCTAAACATTGGAGCTTCATGGTGTAGTTTAACATTTATATAGTCAGTAAATAGAAGGATGCCAAGTGAAATTATAAAGATGATTATTACAAGTATTAATCTTAAATACCATCTGATGGATCTAGCTATTCGTGCAATACCAATTACAAATATTATTAAACCGAATATGGAATAAATAGATCCCCAGCTACTTTCACTTGGGAAAATCATAATGGCTGATATTGAAATAAATAAACCAAAGATGATTATAATTAAGGAAATAACTTGGTTATATCTACTAATTTTTTTGGTGGAATAATCAATGGTATTGACAATATTTTCTTCAAACTTCTCTTGATATTCCTTTCCTTCAACTATCTCTCCACTCATTAGATCATTTAAGGTAATATCTAATTCTTTACATAATGGTTTAAATAGTGATAAATCAGGCATATTTCTACCATTTTCCCAATTGCCAATTGTTCGATCAGATACTCCTAGCTTTTCAGATAATTCTTTTTGGGTAATCTTTTTTTTCTTTCGACACGCTGCGATAAACTGACCAATTTTTTCTTGATTCATAATATTCTCCTTTCACTTAAACATTTTATAGTTTAAAAAGTGATTTTACCAGGAAATATTTCAAGGGTTAATCAATATTAGCGTTTTAAAAATCTTTTTTACTAAATATTCTTTCTGATATTTTATAAGAACCATAAACCATAATAACCGCTACTATTATTAAAATTATTATTATGTAGTCTTCTAAAAAGGCTAAAGACTTTAAAATGTTTGATAGATCTATATAATTTGCTAGTAAACCACCAATAATGACTATACCAAATACTAATAGAAAGATACCAATTCTTGCTTTTTCAACACCAAATTTATAAATAATAGGGTACATAATTGTTAAAACCAATAATGTTCCAAATACTGTACCCAACATTGTTACTAATATTTGCTCGTAGTTAATAGTTTGGGTATTAACATATGAAATAATAAAAGACAAAAGAGTCGTAATTATAGAAACGATAAAAGTTATTAAAATTGTTGTTACATATTTAGATTTAACACTATTCTTTCTTCCATTAGGTAGCGAGAAAGAATAAGCATCCCATTTGTTATAGTTATCATAGCTAAACGTTGAAATCATTATCATTACACACATAAATGGTAAGATAAATGACATATCCATTTTCCCCATTAACCCCATTATGGCATATACAACAATTAATATTCCTAGTAATTTAAAATTACTTTTAATCATCGCTAAATCTTTTTTAATAAAGCCAGTCATTATTTTTCCCCCTTAATCATTAAAACCATAAGATCATCTAAAGTTATTTTATCAATTATAGAAATATTATATTTAGTTTTAAAATCTTTTTTATTAGAAACTAATATCTCATATTCATATTTTGTTTTTCTGTACTTAATATAATCCTTTTTGTCGATATCTTTAAATTCTTTTTCGGTGCATTTTACTATTCCATATTTATTTAATAATTCATCAGTTGTTTTAGATAAAACAATTTCTCCATTATTTATAAAAGTTATATAATCAGCAATATGTTCTAAATCAGCAGTAATATGACTAGATAGTAAAATAGAACATTCATCTTTTTCTATTATACTTTGAAATATTTGAACTACTTCAGCACGCGCTACTGGATCAAGCCCTGATGTTGGCTCATCTAATATTAAAAGTTTGGGATGATGAGAAAGTGCTGTCGCAATTTCTAGCTTTTTTCTCATACCTTTAGAAAAAGTTTTAATTTGTTTATTTGGTAGAAGTGAGAATTTTTTTAAATAATCATTAAACATTCCAGTATCCCAATTTCTATAAATGCCTTGCATTGCTTTATTTATATCATTAGGTGTAAGTATTTCAGGGAAGAACATATCATCTAAAACGACCCCAATATCTTCTTTTATTTCTTTATCGCTTTTACGATTATCTAATCCAAAAATTTTAATTTCACCATTATATGATTTAATAATATTTAAAATAGCTTTTATAGTTGTCGTTTTCCCAGCACCATTTTCACCAATAAAACCCATAATCATACCTTTAGGTAACTTAAATGATATATTTTTAAGTTCAAAATTATCATATTTTTTACATAAATTTTTAACTTCTAAAACATTATCCATAGCTATTGATCCTCCTCATATAATATATTTAACATTTCATTTAATGTTTCTTTTTTAATCGTATTCATTTTAGCAATCGTAACGGCCTTATCCATAAGTTCTTCTATCTTATTTAATTGCTCTTCTAAAGCTATATCTTTATTTATTTTAGCGACATAAAATCCTTTAGATGGCACATTTTTTACGTAACCTTCTTTGACTAATTCTTCATAAGCGTTTTTGGTTGTTATAACACTACAACGAAGATCTTTGGCTAAAGTCCTTATGGAAGGTAACAATTCATTTTCTTTTAAATCATTAGATACTATTTTAGCTTTTATTTGCTCTTTAATTTGTTCATAAATTGGTACTCCATTTGAATTACTTATAATTATTTCCATAATCCACCTCTTTGTATATACATATTATATACAGGATATATACAGATGTCAATATAAAAAAAGCAAACTATAATTAGTTTGTTTTTCAGGTTTCTAATCAGCTAAATTATCATATTCTTCATCGGTTACTGGCTCTAGCCAAACATTTTCAGTTTCTTCACCTGGTACTTCTACAGCAATATGACTAAACCAAGAATCTTTTCTTGCTCCATGCCAATGTTTAACGTTGGCTGGTATTACCACAATATCACCTGGAGATAATTTTTGTACTTTTTTTCCTTCTTCCCCGTAGGAGGCTAGTATTTTGTCAAATCTATTTTTTGTTTTCTTCTAAATATTTTACGTATAATTCATCCATTGATGACACATAATTTTT
>CANRPL010000076.1 GCA_947632495.1 uncultured Bacilli bacterium | reverse complement strand
TGAAAGATTAGTAACTATTTTCGATGTTATTCGTAAAGCTACTTATGTTGTTGTTATCGCTTTAATATTAGTAACAGCGTTCTTAATTTCTAATACTATTAAAATAACTATTTTCTCTCGTAAACGTGAAATTGATATTATGCGTTTAGTAGGAGCATCTAATATGAATATTAAAATACCATTTGTCTTTGAAGGCTTATTTTTAGGAATTATGGGTGCTATTATTCCAATTGTTGTTGCTACTTATGGTTATAGTGCTTTATATAATTATTTTGATGGTGAATTGTTTGGCAGTTTTGTCACTTTGGTAAAACCAAATCCATTTGTCTTTTATATAGCAGGGGTGTTATTAATAATTGGTATGGTTGTCGGTATGTTTGGATCATGGCATGCCGCTAGAAAGCATTTGAAGATATAATGAAAATGAATAAAGTAAAAATGCCTGTTGATTATGTTAGACAGCCGGCAACAAATCAACTTAATTTATGTTATCGACTAATTGATGTGGTTGATTCTGATGTTGAAAGATATCGTCATTATGGTGAGATTATCGAAGATATTTTTGCAGCTTGTAATAGTATTTCAACCAAAATAGCTGATTTGATTGATCAAAGTCAAAATGATCCTATGACTTTAGCTTTCCTAATTGATAATCAATGGCTTCTACGCTTTGCCGAAGATAAAGATGTTGAAAGGTTAGTTAGAACACCAGGATTTAATACTAGCAAATGCTATATTAATTTTCCTGTTGGGGCATATGTAACCGATCATCAACAAAAAATATTTTATCAAAGAAGACAATTTTCTACTTGGAAGCAGGCTAAAGCCCAACATGAAGCTGACCTTATCGTATGGCTTTTCACTGATAAGTTAAATACTTTTGAAGAACGTGTAGCAAGTACAAGATTATCTAAATCAGAATACACCAAAAATGTTTTAGCGAATAATCCTTGGATTTTAATGCATTTAGATAATAAATTACGTCAAAAATATATGCGTCAGATTGGGATGCCTTTTACTATTATTGATACTATTGTTGGATGTTCTAGATATGATGAAAAACATCAATTAGCTGAATTTGAAAAAGAGAATACATCTATACCTAATGTTATTAAAAATCAATATGTTCAATGCCTTTATGACATTACGCGACTTTTTAAAGATGAAAATGATTCTTTTGATGAACGTTTATTGGAATATTGTTATACTTTAGTTAACAATTATCAAATGGAAACAGTTGCCTTTTTCTGTCAAAATCTATGGGTCTTAGATTTTGCTAGTCCATCTATGCGTGATCGTGTTTTAACTTTGTTAGGCTTAAGTAAAGGAGACAAAAAACGTAAGATTGTTACTTTGACGCCAAAGGAAAATAAACCTGGATTATATTCTAAACAATTATCTATCAATGCTGAACAATATAAGGAATATCGCGTTTTAAATCGTCGCCTTTTTTCATTATTTGAACATGGTGAAGAAAATGTCGATGAAAAAGAAATTTTAGCTTTCGCTAAAAGTGATGATCGCGTCTTAAAGATATGGCCTTGGTTACTTAGATATGTAAAAAGTAGTGATATAAAAGAAAAGTTGCTTCATGGTTCAGTTAAAGTAAAATAGCTATGGTTTAATCCATAGCTTTTTTATAATTCAAAGGTATCTATTTTAACATTAGTATCCTTTTTATCAACACTAAAAATTTGTTTAATTGTCTTTAACACTTCTTTATTACAACGATTACTCTTAAGAATATCCGAAATACTTAAAACCCCAATATAATTTTCTTTATCCTTAACGAGAACTCTTTTTATTTTGTTGTTAGCCATCGCTTCTAAAGCTTTTTTCAAACTATCTTTTTTATCGACGGCGATAACTTGTTTAGACATAATTTCTTCAATTGACGAATGATCATGAACGAGTCCTCGAATAGCGATATCACGGTCCGTAATGACTCCGACGATATTACCATCTTGTGTAATAGGCAAAAAGCCAATATTTTCTTTACTCATAATTTGTGATGCTTCTTTAACTGGCCTTGTAATATCAATACTAATTATTTTCTTTTTACGGATATCTTTAATAGACATACTATCACCTAATTATATCATTTGCTTTTAATAAGATAATTATACATTTAATATAATTAAGTATGAGAAAGCATAATCGTCATATTGTCATTACATTATTAATAATTATTGTTATCGGTGTTATAGTCGGTTTCGAATTGGTAAGAAAAAAGGTTACACCTGTTATGATGATTACGGCTGAAGAAGAATGCCGCAAATTATCATCCATTATTATCAATGATGCGATTAAAAAGCAGGTTGTTGATGGCCTTAATTTTGATAAGTTATTTATTATTACTTATGAACAAGATAAAATTGCTACTATTGATTTTGATTCTGTCATTGTTAATAAAGTTTTATCAACCATAACGTCAACGGTTCAAAATAATATTAAATATCTTGAAGAAGGCAATATTTCCTTATTAGAAGTCTCTGATAATATTTTAGCGCATTATGATCAGGATAAGCTTCGTCAGGGTATTATTTATGAAATACCTTTAGGCCTTGTCTATAATCATCCTTTTTTATCTAATTTAAGTCCTAAAGTACCAGTTCGCATTAATTTAGTTGGTAGTATTGATAGTGGTATTAAAACTAAAGTAACAAGCTATGGTATTAACAATGTTTTAGTAGAGGCTTATGTTGATGTTGAAGTAAATTTAAGAGTTGTTTTACCTTTTCAGTCGCATGAAACAAAAGTTACGATGAGTGTTCCTTTAGCGCTTAAAATGATTAGGGGTGAGGTACCTGAATACTACGCTAATGGTGTTAATGGACCGACGGTTAGTTTACCTATTAGTTAAAAAATGGTATAATGTTATCAGCAAGGAGTTAAATCGCAATGGATAAAATAGTTAGATTAGAAAATTATGATTGGCGTTTAATTGAAGAGTATAAAGATGGTTATGATGAAACAGCTCTAAAGGAAAAATATACTGATTATTTTGAACCATATGACTATATTATTGGAGATTGGTCATATGGTAAATTACGCCTTAAGGGATTTTGTAAAAAGATCAACAAAATATGTAATCGTTCTAATGATATTAAGTTTAAAGACGAGTATATAAAAGATTTATGTAGTTATGAATGTAAATATTTTGTCATGGAAAAGATAAAAGATTCAGTAAAGAAATAGTTTAAGCGTATTAAACTATTTTTATTTATATTGTTTTTCTTGGATAATAATGCTATAATTAACACGTATAGTAGGTGACTAACTATTAAAAGTCAATATATTTTTAATAGAAAGTTATAAATGGAAAAGTATCCCACGCCAAA
>CANRPL010000075.1 GCA_947632495.1 uncultured Bacilli bacterium | reverse complement strand
CATTTTAATATAGGATTGCAGTGCGTACTTAGTGGTAATCAAGCCATACAACCAGTGATGGTGTATTAGCTTCCTTAAAGGGGAACCGCAATTTGGTAACGAATTGTGGAAGTTAGAGAAATTCTGCTTGACCTATGACGTAAAGTTAACTATATTATTCGCCATATAATAAGATAAACCAGAAGGACATAGTCCTTTTTTTGGTTGATTGACAAAGTAGTACTAATGTTATAAAATTATGATAGTGCTTTTTGAGGAGTTAGTATGAAAAAAGAAATAAAAAGACAACTTGAAGATAAGAAAAAAGCTAGGATGAAAGCTAATTTAAAATGGAGTTTTAGTTTGATGTTTATGGCTGCTATTATTTCCATTGCTTTATCGTTTGTATCAGAGATTGCGATGCAGAATGTAAATATCATAATTGGAACAATTGTCATTTTAGTTTTCATCGGTATTGGTATTTTGTTTGATATGATAGGGGTAGCTGTGACATCAGCCGATGAAGCTCCTTTTCATGCGATGAGTTCGAAAAAAGTTAAAGGCGCTAAAATGGCAGTTACTTTAAAGAAGAATGCTAATAAGGTATCATCCTTTTGTTGTGATGTTATCGGTGATATTTGTGGTATTATATCCGGTGCCGCTGGTGTTGCTGTAGCTGTTAGTTTAGCAAGTATAACAGGACTTCCAGCTTTAGCTAGTAGTTTAATTGTAACTGGTCTTATTGCCGCTTTAACAATCGGTGGTAAAAGCTTTGAAAAGTCAGCAGCGATTAATAATGGTAATAAGATATTATATGAATTTGCTAAGGTATTAAGCCTTTTTAATAAAAACTAATGGAGGAGTTAAATGAAAAAATTTTTTCGTAATATAAGGAAGTATTATAAGTATGCAATATATTCGGCTAAAGCTGAATTAAAAAGTGAAGTTGCTGATTCTTATTTAAACTGGTTATGGTGGATTATTGAACCAATATGCTTTATGTTAATCTATACTTTTATTTTTGGAACCGTTTTTCAAAATAATGAAAAGTATTTTGCATCATTCGTATTTATTGGTTTAGCTGCTTGGGAATTCTTTGATCGTATGATTACTGGTAGTGTCAAATTAATTATTAATAATCGTGATTTAGTAACTAAAGTCTATATTCCTAAATATATATTATTACTATCAAAATCATTTACTTATCTATTTAAATTGTTTATTTCTCTTGGTATTGCTTTAGGTTTAATGATTTTCCAAGGTGTACCTCTTACATGGCATCTCGTATTTGTCATTCCTATTTTAATTATTTTATATATTTTATCTTTTGGTTTAGGATTATTATTAATGCATTTTGGTGTTACTTTAAATGATTTAGCTAATCTTACCAATATTGGCTTAAAGATGGTTTTCTATTTGTCAGGTATTTTCTACAATATTTCTAAACGTTTAAAAAATAAAAAAATTGGGCCATTAAAATTAAGCGCTTTACTTTTAAAGGTAAATCCCGTGGCTTTTTGTATGAATGAATTACGTGAAGTATCGATTTATAATAGTCTCCCTAATTTTAAGTGGTTAGGTATTTGGCTTGTTATTTCACTTGTTTTATGTACATTAGGTGTCCATGTAATCAATAAAAATGAAAATAGTTATGCGAAGGTGATATAATATGGCAGAAGATAAGAAGAAAATAGCAATAACAGTTAAAGACCTTCATATAACTTATCGAGGGTTAAAGAAAACAAGTATTCGTGCATCATGGAAAAAATTAGGTTCTAAAGTTGAACTTTTCCGTGCCTTAAAAGGTGTTAGCTTTGAAGTTGAAGAAGGTAAAATATTAGGTATTATCGGTAAGAATGGTTCTGGTAAATCGACGATGTTGCGTGCTATTGCCGGTATTTTCTCTCCTGATAAAGGAACAATTGATCTTCATGGTAATACCATTTCGTTACTTTCAATTGGGGTAGGCTTTAATAAAAAACTAACGGGAAAAGAAAATATTTATTTATCAGGTATGTTACTTGGTTTCTCGGAAGAAGAAGTAGCAAAAAAAGAAAAAGAGATAATCGATTTTGCTGATATTGGTGATTTTATCTATAAACCTGTTAAGACTTATTCATCCGGAATGTATTCTAAATTAGCATTCGCTATTACAGCTATTTTAGAGACAGATATTATCTTAATTGATGAAGTATTATCTGTCGGTGATGTTAAATTCAAAGAGAAAAGTTATAATAAGATGAAAGAATTGATATCTGATGAGCATCGTACGGTTATTATCGTATCTCATAGTCTTGGAACTATTAACGAATTATGTAATCAAGTACTATGGTTAAATGATGGTGAAGTTGTAATGATCGGTACACCAGAAGAGGTTTTACCTAAATATGAAGAATTTATGAAATAAGCAGGTAACTGCTTTTTTCTTTACACTTTTATGATGTAAAATTTTGTAAAATGACACATTTTTGCTTGAAATGATTATAAATTTGTTATAATGAAGTTAAGGATAGCAACATTTGATGTTATCGAACAATTGAGGTGAAATTAATGAGTGTTATTATTGATGGCAAAGAGATTAGTGCGAAAATACAAGAGGAAGTCAAAGCTGAAATTAAGAGTTGTATGATTAGACCAAGTGTCGCTGTTATTCAAGTAGGAGATAATGCTGCTAGTGATACCTATATCGCTAATAAGGAAAAGGTATGTAGTGCCGTGGGAATTTATTTCCGTCTATATAAATTTGAAGATGGTACACCTGAACTATCAATTATTAATAAAATTAAAGAATTAAATAATGATGAATATGTCAATGGTATTATGATTCAATTACCATTACCGGAGCAGTATAATGAAAAAAGATTATTAAATACAATAAGTAATGGTAAAGATGTTGATGGCTTAACGGATATTAACGTAGGACGTTTTATCAATGGTAAAAAGTCATTAATACCATGCACAGCCTTGGCTGTTATGCGTATTTTAGAAGAACATAATATCGAACTAGAAGGTAAGAATGTTGTCATTGTTGGTCGTAGTAAACTTGTAGGTCATCCTTTAGCTAATTTAATGTTAAATAAAAACGCTACAGTAACTGTATGTCATCATCATACAGCTGATTTAGCGCTTCATACAAAATTAGCCGATGTTTTAGTGGTGGCAGCTGGCTCACCTGGGTTAATTAAAGCTGATATGGTTAAAGATGACGCTGTTGTTATCGATGTCGGTATCAACCGTGTTGATTCTAAATTAGTTGGTGATGTTGATTTTGATGCCGTATCTAAAAAAGCTTCATATATCACACCAGTACCAGGTGGCGTTGGACCAGTGACTGTCGCTATGCTATTACAAAATATTCTCGTATGTTACAATGCTAAAAATAGCAAATAAAAAAATGGAGTTATAGAAGTGATTTGAAAAAAATCTACACGAAATAAAAAGCGTGTAGATTTTTATATGCTAAAATTTATATAAGGAGGA
>CANRPL010000074.1 GCA_947632495.1 uncultured Bacilli bacterium | reverse complement strand
ACTAAAAACTACACCGATTAAATATCGATGTAGTCATAGTTAGAACTTTTTATTTCGTGTATAAAATTATCAAATCACTTCTATCTCCATTTTTTTTAGTAATGAAATTCATCATCCGTATAATTAACCTTTAAAGATTGATTATATTTTTCTTTTAATTGCTCAATTTCTGTTTTAATTTTACCAATTTCGGGATTAACAATATATAAATGATCACCTTGATTAATTAGTGAAGAACCTAAATGATTACGGCTCATTATTTCATCTTTAATGGCGTATGCCTCATCAGTTGTACCGGCTCCTTTATATGCAAGCCCTAAAATAGTATCACCAGCTTGAACTTCATAGTTAACCCAAACTGTTAATCCATCTAATTGTTGTTCTAATTCTTGAATTCTTTGAGCAAATACATTATCGTTATTGGCAATAACCGGAATACTAAGATTTTGATAAGGATTTATCTGTTTATCAACATGATTTACTTCCTGAATAGCTTTAACAAAGCCATTAAAGTCTTTATAATATAGATCATAGGTACCTTCATCATAATATTCTTTAGCGATGTCGTAAATAGTATCACCTTGTTCAACTTGGTAAGTAGCAAAGGCTTGATGATATCCTTCTGGTATACTAGGCTTAAAAGGACCTGGTATATGTTCCGCTAAAGCAGCAACCATTAAAGCTGACATAAACACGATTGATGCGATACGATTATTTCGTTTAATTTTTCTTTTACGTAGTTCACGTATTCTTTGTTGATTGATGATTTGAAGGTCAACGCCTTTTTCCTTTCTTTCAATTATTTCTTCAATATCCTCCATAATCCACCTCTGTTTATATTATATAATATTATGAAACGATAAGCAAATATCTTATGATACAATTTGGTTAATTTTATGAAATGAATAAAAACAGGTAAAAATGATATTTAAAGATAAAGTTAGAAGAAGCGCAAACATACCAAAGTTCAGTTTTATCATTAATACTAGTCCTAGAGTTCTAATAATCATATTGGTAAATGATATACGAAGATTGATATGAGCCATCTTCATCGCTTGTAAAGAGCTTAATAGAGGTTGTTCTAGATAGTAGAAAAGAAAAATCGGTAATAGTAATTTCAAGTAATTAGATCCTTTAGTTGTCTGATATAGAACTTTAAGTAAAATATTACCACCAAAGAAAGTTATAATACTAAAAGATATACCTAGTATAGTTGCGATTAATAAAGCTTGCTTTATTTTTCTTTTAACCTCTAGGTAATTACCTTTGGCATAATTGTAGCTGACATTGGGAATGAGTGCCTGTGAGATAGCATTAGTAAAGAAAGATGGTAACATAATTATCGGTAAAACATAGCCGTTGATAATACCATATTGAGTAACGATATAGTTATTACTAAATCCTTCTTTTAAAAGAAAAGTTGTTAAAATAATCGGCTCTAAAAAATAGGTGAATGAGCCAATTAATCGGGAGATAACAGTAGGGGTTGCAATATTAAATAGAGCTTTGATATTACTTTTATTAAACTTAAGATCTTGTTTCGTGATTTTAAAGTTTGGAAAACAATAAAGGAAAATAATGATCGAAGATAGTTCACTAGCAATATTTGTGATTAAAATAAATGTTAGTGCTTTAGCCATATTATCAATAAAATAATGGGTAAATAAAATTATTAGAATCAGTTTGATTAAGTCTTCTAAAATATTACTAATAACATGGGGATACATTCTTTCTTTAGAAAAATAGTAGCTTCTAAAAATATTAGAAATACTGATAAAAGGTAAAATAAAACCCATCGCTAAAATAGGATAAGCTAAAATTGGATTATTGAGTAAATTACTAGCGATTTTATTAGCCCATAAAAAGAGAATGATGATAATGACAAAGTCGATGGATAAAGATATTAATAATGAATAAAACATAATGTTTTTAACATTATACTTATGGGATGAAATAAGTACATTTAAAGCGGTTGTAAGTCCCATCCCACTAATTGATATGAGAAGAAGAAAGGTAGGACTAATCATCGCATAAAGACCAATTCCTGTTGGACCTATTTCTCTTGTTAGAACGATTTTAACGAGCATTCCGAGTATTTTGGTACAAAAACCACCGATAATTAAGATGATACTGGATTTAATAAATTTGCTTTTTTTCATTATTCTCCTTTAAAAATAAAGTTATTTGATATATAATAGTGTATGTGAAAAGTTGATGGATTAGTCTTTTTGGGTTGTAAATAATCATTTTTCCCTTTATTTATAAAGAATATAGACTGCTATCAAAAGAAGAGGAAGGTGCTTATGAGTAAAGATAAGACAAAAAATAGTTCAGCTAAAACGGCAACTAAAGAAGTAAAAAAAACTAAAAAAGTTGTTAAAAAGGCTGAAATAAAACCAGTTGTTGTTAAAACTGGTGCCGAAAAGAAAGAAATAAAGAATGCCATTGGCAAGAAGGCTAGACGTAAAAAGTTTATTAGTAGTTTAGTCATCTCTCTATTAGTTCTTTTAGTATCTGCTGGATTGATGTATCCGATGCTAAAGAGTACTAAATTTGGACTTGATTTAAAAGGTGGCTTTGAAATCCTTTATGAAGTTCAAGATAAGGATGGTAAGCCGGCTGATAAAGATGCTGTTCGCAACACTTATCAAACCATTTTGAAACGTATTGATATTTTAGGTGTTAGTGAACCAGAAATTAGTATTGAAGGAAACAATATTCGTATTGCTTTAGCTGGTGTTAAAGATCGAAATGAAGCTAAAAAGACATTAAGTTCGATGGCTCAACTAACTTTCCGTAATACTAAAGATGAATTTTTAATGGATGCTAGTGTTCTTAAAGAAGGTGGCGTTAAAGTCGCTACTGATACAGAGAATGTTGGTTACTATTATTTAGCTATCGATATTAAAGATACGAAGACATGGTTTGAGAAGACAGAAGAGATTCGTTCTACTGGTGATCGTATTGTTACATGGCTTGATTTTGAGGAGGGTGAAGATAGCTTTGCTACAGAGGAAGCTAACTGCGGATCTCTTTCATCATCAAAATGTATTTCCGTAGCGTCTGTTGTTGAAAAACAAACAGGTTCGCAATCTCGTCTATCAGGTAATTTCTCATTAGAGGAAGCTCAAATGCTAGCTGACCTTATTAATTCAGGTAGTTTACGTACTAAATTAGTTGAATTATCAAGTAAGACAGTCGATGCATCATTTGGTTCTGATGCTTTAAATATGACTTTTATTGCTGGTGTCATTGCCGTTTGCTTGATTATCTTATTTATGATTATTTTATATCGCTTTAGTGGTTTTATTGCCTCTATTGGTATTATCACTTATACGATGTTAATTTTCGCTATCTTTAATTTAGTTGGTGGTCGTCTAACCTTGCCATCAATTGCTGCTGTCGTTATTGGTATTGGTATGGCTGACGATGCTACGGTATTGAATTTTCAAAGTATTAAAGAT
>CANRPL010000073.1 GCA_947632495.1 uncultured Bacilli bacterium | reverse complement strand
GATGATACTTTATATGCTAAAATTAGTGGATATGTAAAATTTGAACGTTTAGGAAAAGATAAAAAACAAGTAAGTATCTATCCAGAAATGTAAGACTGTGTAAACAGTCTTTTTATTTGCAAAAAGGCATAATAATGCCTTTTACTCAATTGCTTTACAAATTAGATTTATACATTTTTTCTTTTGATCTAATCGTGGATGAACATATAAGTTTAAAGTAATATTGACATTTGCATGCCCTAATATTTCACTTACTGTTTTATAATCGATACCAAGAGATATACAGTTAGTAGCGAAAGTATGTCTTAAAGCATGAAAGTTAAAATGTTTAACATGAGCATAAAGTAAAATTTGATTAAAATATTTACGATATCTACGTGGTTCAATATAATTATGTGTTTTGGTTAACAAATATGTGTCTTTAGGCCCTTTAACTTTTCTTAATAAAATAATAAAATTCCTACTTAGAGGAATTTGTCTTTGGGCATTAACTGTTTTAGGTGTTGTAATAATAATTTTAGAAATGTTTTCTTTGGGACCCTTAATAAATATTCTTTGAATTGTGTGATTAATATAGATAAAACCACGATCTAAATCGATATCATCCCATCTTAAGGCACATATTTCACCGATACGAAGGCCATAGTATAATCCCAGTAAGATCCCAACGCTTTGACTATTGAGATTATTTATTATATAATCGGTCAATCTTTTTTGCTCATCATTATTAAGAACAGTTAAACTCTTACTATTATAAGTTCTCGGATAATTAAATTGTAAATCAATATAATTCATTTTCTTTTCAGACATAGCTTGACGTAGACTACTTTTAACAATATTACTGATGTCTTTGATGGTCTTAAGAGCAAGACCACTATTATCCTTTTTTCGCCCTTCTTTAGTTAAATATAAGATAAAGCTTTGAATCACTTGATGTGTTAATTCATGGAGATAGTAGTTTCCTAAATAGGGAATAATGTGATTAAAAATATTATTAGAATAACTCGCATATGTTGACTCTTTAACATATTTCTTTTTCTCGCATAACCAAGTATAAATCCATTCTTTATAAAGCGTTTTATGCTTTAAAATTATCATTTTTTCCTCCTTCAGGTTAAATAATATATAAAAACCTATTCGATGTCAAAATATTTAAAACTATTTGGGAAAATGATATAATTATAAAGAGGTGATTAGATGCCAGAATTACCAGAGGTTGAAACGGTACGAAGAACACTTAAACGAACTATTTTAAATGAAGAATTTAAAGAGGTATATATATACTATCCTAACATAATTGAAACTCCCAACCCAGATCTCTTTAAAGAGCAATTAAAAGGTCAAAAAATTATTGATTTTCTTCGCCGTGGCAAATTTCTAATTTTTGAATTAACTGATTATTATCTTCTTGTCCATCTTCGAATGGAAGGGAAATTCTTTATGCGTAAACATGATGATCCGTTAACAAAACATGAACATATTGCCTTTCTTTTTAAAAGCGGTGTTGAATTAAGATATCATGATACGCGTAAATTCGGTCGAATGTATCTATATCATAAAGAAGATGCCTTTAAGATGAAACCATTATCTGAATTAGGATTAGAGCCTTGGGATGATAAATTAACGGTGGATTATTTAAGACAAAAATATAAGCATAAAAAATTACCGATTAAATCCGTTTTACTTGATCAGAGTATTATTACGGGTATTGGCAATATATATGCTGATGAGATTCTTTTCTTAAGCCATGTTAATCCACTTAAAATAGCTTGTGACTTAACTAAAAAAGATTGTTTACAAATAATTGATAATACGCGAAATGTCTTAATGCAGGCGATTGAAAAAGGGGGAACGACAATTCGTTCATATGAATCTAGTGAAGGTGTCCATGGCCGCTTTCAAGAGTCTCTATTAGTTCATAATCGGGAGCATGAAAAATGTCCAAATTGCGGCACAGAAATTATCAAAATTAGAGTCGGTGGAAGAGGTACGTATTACTGTTCAAAATGCCAAAAATAGCGATTTTAAAAAAATCAGAAAAATTAAAAAACGAAAAAATTAAAAAAATGAAAAAATTAAAAAAACAGAAAAAGTGAAAAATGAATTTTCACTTTATTTTTATTTTAAAGCGTTGAAAATAAAACAATAATTCACCTTAAAGCGTAGATAAAACGCACTTGCCAAAAATTAAAAAAATAAAAAAGTGAAGAAATGTAAATTTTTAATTTTTAAAAAATATTATAAAATAGCACCTAAAGGTAACATCATCAAAAAACCACTAAAAAGTGCGAAAAAAGTATTGCATTATGCATAAATGAAAGCGTATAATCAAGGTAGACAGTAGGAGGTTACAAAGATGGCAGATGGAAATGACAGAATAACGTTAGATGTAATTAAAAGAAACGGGAAAAAAGTAGCGTTTAATGCTAGTAAGATTGCTCTTGCTATCAAAAAAGGCTTTGATAGTATTCTTACACCAACAGGCGAGATGGATGAGGAGAGCAAAAAATATAGTGATGCCGACATCAATAAAGTATATTTAGGCGTTTTAAAGACAATTGAGAAGAAGTATGCAAATGAGACCAAAATCAAGATTGAAGAAATTCAAGATTTAATTGAGAATGAATTAGAGAAACAAGGTTATGATGATGTCTTTAAATCATTCTCTGAATATCGTGATCGTCGTAATCAATCACGTGCTTTATTTGCTGATGATAAAAAAATTCACAATTTCTTAAAGACTTTGGAAGGTTTAGGATTAAAATCAGCAAATGAAGATGATACTAAAAGAGAAAATGCTAATATTGATGGCGATAGTGCTATGGGAACAATGCTTCAATATGGTAGCACCGTTTCCAAAGAATTTGCTAAAGCTTATCTAATTAAGAAAAGATTCTCTATGGCTCATGAAGAAGGGGATATTCATATTCATGATATGGATTTCCTTGCTATGGGAACTACGACTTGTATGCAAATTGAATTAGATCGTCTATTTAAGAAAGGTTTTTCAACAGGTCACGGACATCTTAGAACACCAGCTAGTATCGGTTCATATAGTGCTTTAGCAGCTATTGCTATTCAATCAAACCAAAATGATCAACATGGCGGACAGTCTATACCTGCTTTTGATTATTATATGGCTCCTGGCGTTCTTAAAACTTTCAAAAAAGAGTTTAAACAACAAATATATGATTTATTAGATTATAGTGACCTATTAGCGTTTATTAATATGGATCGTATTGCTAAAGAGGTTGATAAATTAAATTCTATTGAGTTTGATATTGAGCGTTTCGCACCAATTTATAGTGATTCAGCTGCTATTAAACGTCTATTTGTTAAATCATATGATAAAGCTTTAGCAAAAACTAATCGTCAAACATATCAAGCTATGGAAGCTTTTGTTCATAATTTAAATACAATGCATTCTCGTGCTGGAGCCCAAGTACCATTTTCTTCAATCAATTTTGGTACTGATACAAGTGCCGAAGGACGTATGGTTATTAAAAACTTCCTAGAAGCTACAGAAGCTGGTCTTGGTAAAGGTGAGACGCCAATTTTCCCTGTTTCTATTTTTAAGGTTAAAGAGGGCGTTAATTATAATCCTGAAGATCCAAATTATGATCTA
>CANRPL010000072.1 GCA_947632495.1 uncultured Bacilli bacterium | reverse complement strand
GTGATGTATCACGAACTTCACGTGTTTTTTCACCAAAGATAGCATGTAATAATTTCTCTTCAGAAGTTAATTCAGCCATTCCCTTTGGTGTAACCTTTCCGACTAGAATATCGTCATCTTTAACTTCCGTACCAATCGCAATAATACCATTTTCATCCAAATTCTTACGACTTTCTTCACTAACATTTGGAATATCACGAGTAAATTCTTCTGGTCCTAATTTAGTATCACGACATTCAATTTGATAATCTTGAATATGAATTGATGTATAAACATCATCACGAACTAATCTCTCATTTAGGATGACAGCATCCTCATAGTTATAACCATTAAAGTTCATGAAAGCAACACGAACATTTTTACCTAAAGCCATTTCGCCCATATCTGTACTTGGGCCATCGGCAATTATTTGATCTTTAGCTACTTTATCACCAGCACGAACGATTGGAATTTGATGATAACATGTGCCAGCGTTAGAACGATCAAAACCATTTAGATAATATGTATCCATACCTGCTTTAGTTTTAACAACGATTTTACATGAATCGACATAATCGACAATACCATCAGCTTTTGTGATAATAACCGCACCACTATCACGAGCTGAAATAGCTTCAATACCAGTACCTACAATTGGAGCTTCTGGTTTTAATAGTGGGATTGCCTGACGTTGCATGTTAGAACCCATCAAAGCACGTTTACCATCATCGTGTTCCAAGAATGGAATACCAGCCGTTGTAATAGACACAACTTGTTGACTTGATACGTCCAT
This sequence comes from uncultured Bacilli bacterium, assembly GCA_947632495.1. GTDB lineage: Bacteria > Bacillota_I > Bacilli_A > RF39 > UBA660 > UBA5578. The sequence goes on along the minus strand of CANRPL010000072.1, from coordinate 3,995 downwards.
ATAATCAACATCTTTAGAATCGATAATGATATTTTCACCACGATAACGAACAGGAACACGCTCTTCAACGAAACGATCATCGTCTGTTAAAGCAACAGTCGCCTGTGAAATGTGATAATCAAGCTCTTCATCAGCTGTCATATAAGTAATTTCATCCGTTAATTTACCATCAACAACTTTACGATATGGTGTCATAATGAAACCATATTCATTAATGCGCGCATAACTTGCTAAAGCTGTAATAAGACCGATATTAGGTCCTTCTGGAGATTCGATTGGGCATAATCTACCATAGTGAGATGGATTAACGTCACGAACTTCCATACCAGCTCGATCTCTTGATAAACCACCAGGTCCTAAAGATGATAGACGACGTTTGTTAGCAAGTTCCGCTACTGGGTTAGTCTGATCCATGAATTGTGATAACTGACTACTACCAAAGAATTCTTTAATAGCAGCTGTTAAAGGTCGAATATTAATTAATGATTTAGGTGTTACTTCAGCGATTTCTTGTGTAGACATACGATCACGAATAACTCTTTCGATACGACTAATACCTACTCTAAATTGGTTTTGTAATAATTCCCCCACTTGACGAACACGACGATTTGATAAATGGTCGATTTCATCATAGTTACCAATTCCTTCATGTAAATTTAAATAATAAGATACAGAAGCATAAACATCAGAAATCGTTAATCTTTTTAAATCAACAGTTTGATCATTACCAATAATACGAACAATCTTATCAGGATTTTTCTTAGAATATACTTGAACAACTTGAACTTTATTGTAACTATCTAATTCTTCATTAATTAAAGCTTCTCTTACACCATAACCGTCAGCAAAAATAGGCTTTAATGTTTCCAATAAATCCTTAGTTACAATATCGCCTTCATGAGCGATAATCTTATTTTTTACTTTAATTGTTTCCGCTAATTTACAACCTAATAAGCGGTCAACAACATTTAATTTTTTATTAAATTTATAACGTCCAACTTTAGCTAAATCATATCTAAAAGAATCGAAAAATCTAGATACTAATTGGTTTTTAGCACTATCCAAAGTTGAAGGTTCACCAGGTCTTAATTTAGAATGAATATCAATTAATGATTCATCAGTATTTTTATTAGCATCCTTCTCAATAGTACGAAGTAAGTATTCATCTTCACCGAATAAATCAATAATATCAGCATCATTAGATAATCCTAGAGCACGCAAAAAAGTTGTAATAGGCACTTTCCTAGTACGATCAATACGAACATATATAGCATCTCTAGCATCCGTTTCATATTCTAACCATGTACCACGAGTTGGAATAATTTGAGAAGTGATAACCATCTTACCATTTTTCTTATCAGCTTCACGTCCAAAATAAACACTAGGAGAACGAACAAGTTGGGATACAATAACACGTTCTGCACCATTAATAACGAAAGTACCACTTTCAGTCATTATTGGCATATCTCCTAAATAAATTTCTTGTTCTTTAACTTCACCTGTTTCCTGGTTAAACAAGCGAGCTTGAACCTTTAAAGGTGCAGCATAGGTTGCATAGCGATCCTTGCAACCTTTTATTGAGTATCTTGGCTCATCAAATGAGTATTCACCAAATTCTAAAGTTAAATTTCCAGTAAAGCTTTCAACTGGAAAGATATCTTCGAATACCTCACTGATTCCTTCTGTCATAAACCATTCATATGACTTTTTTTGTATTTCTAGTAAATTGTTTAGTTCTATTGCATTTTTAGTTTTTGCATAACTTCTTCTTTCTCGATAATCACCGAATTTTTTTACTGTATAAGCCACTATTTCACCCCATAAACTAATTTTCTAGATCGTGTATTAGACGTCAAATAATACACGTCACCAATTTATAATTTTACCAAACTGGTAACAAATTGTCAATAGTTTTGACAATCAATTACGTAAAACCCTTTACTCTTATTGATGACGTTAACTTCATACTTTTCAGCCATCAATTTAACAAGTGTTTTAGCACCCTGATCCTTATGAACAACAAAGATTAAATGACCATTAGGTACTAAATAATTTTGGGCCTCAAATAATATTTTAAGTAATATTGTTTTTCCTACCCTAATTGGGGGATTGGTAATAATGTAGTCATACTTTTGTGTTACTTTATCATATATATCGCTTGCAAAAATGGTAACATCAACACCATTTTGTAAAGCATTATCACACGCTAAAGATAATGCCCTTTCATTTATATCTAGCATATCAACTTGTTTATGATGTTTTGCTAAATATATTCCGATTGGGCCATATCCACAACCAAAATCGAGGATATGACCATCAATTTTATTTAAATCCAAACTTTCTAATAAAGTTCTCGTACCAAAATCTAATCCGTTCTTTGAAAAAACATCATTATCAGTAACAAAGGTAAAAGGTTCATCATTGATAAACACTTTAATTGTTTTTCGCGAACTTTTAGATGTTGGATGGACTTCAAAATAATGAGCCATAAATCCTCCTTTAATATGTATTCTTAAAAACACTTAAAGCCCATACCGGAATAACCAGTATAGGCTGTTTCTTTTCTTATTTGATTATTGAAGTTCTACTTCAGCACCAGCTTCAACAAATTGAGCTTTAATTTCTTCAGCTTCAGCTGTTGGAACTTTTTCTTTAATGACACCACCGTTATCAGCGATAGCTTTAGATTCTCCTAAACCTAATCCTGTAACTTCTTTAATTAACTTAATAACGTTAATCTTATTTGTACCAGCATTTGTTAATACGATATTAACTTCACTTGGTCCTTCATCAGCACCAGCACTAGCACCGCCTGCTACAGGAGCAGCTACTGCTACAGCTGATGGATCAACACCGAATTCCTCTTTCATTAAATCTACTACTTCTTTAATTTCTAAAAGTGTCATTTCTTTTAAAGAATCAATAATTTCTTGTGCACTTAACTTTGCCATAATTTTCCTCCTTTATATTATTTTTTATTATTATTGTTCTAAATTTTTAGCATGTAAGTCTAAACAGATTGCAAAATCTCTTGCAATACCCATTAAACCACCTGCAAACATAGTAAGTAATCCATCTCTTGATGGAATTGTAGCTAACTTCTTTAAAGTAGCTAAATCAGTAATTTCACCATCAACAAGACCAATCTTCATTTCTAGATTTGGATGTGTCTCGATAAATTTACTTACAGCTTTAATTGGTTCAACAATGTCCTTACCAAAAGCAACAACTTTAGGTCCATTCAATTCATCATGTAAATCAATATTTAATGAATTTAATGCACGATTAACTAAAGTATTTTTATAAATCTTTAATTCAGAACCACTCTCTCTTAACTTTCTTCTTAATTCCATTGTTTCACTAACAGTTAAGCCATGATTTTCAAGAAAGATGAAAGCGCTTGACTCTTGAACGTTTTTAGCAATCTCATCGATAACCATTTGTTTTTGATCTAATATCTTTTGATTAGCCATATCACACCTCCTCACTGTGTAATACCGTTAAAAAAGTCCCTACTACTACCGTAATAAGGACTTAAGAGTTCTTAAGTTAAGCTCCTCGGTAGGATAATTAAGACTTACGTCCCCTACTGTCTACGGTACTTCTCGCATTTACATGCCATATTATAACATACAATTTTTTATTTGTAAACAATTATGCTTCAAAAATACTTGGATCAATTTTAATACCAGGTCCCATCGTTGTTGAGATAGAAATATTTTTGATATATTTTCCTTTAACAACTGATGGTTTCGTTTTCATAATTAAAGAAACAAAAGCTTTAAGATTTTCAACTAATTTAGTTTCATCGAATGATACTTTACCAATAGCAACAGCAACATTACCAAAGCTATCAGTACGATATTCAACACGGCCTTTCTTTACATCAAGAACAGCACGTTTAGTATCCATAGTAACAGTTCCTGTTTTAGGGTTTGGCATTAAACCACGAGGTCCTAAAACACGACCAATTTTACCAAGTTGAGCCATCATAT
>CANRPL010000071.1 GCA_947632495.1 uncultured Bacilli bacterium | reverse complement strand
GTGCCTCTTCTATTGATAAAGAGTTGAAGCTTACAAATGGTGGTAACGTTGAAGCAGCAACAAAAGTAGGAGAATTAATAGCTAAAAGAGCTAAAGAAGCAAAAATAACTAAAGTAGTTTTTGATAGAGGTGGATACCTTTATCACGGTCGTGTAAAGGCATTAGCTGACGCAGCACGCGAAAACGGACTAGAATTCTAAAAGGAGGATAATGATGGAACAAGAAATCGAAAAAGTTGAAACTGTTGAAGCTGTTGAAACTTCAAAAGAAGAACCAACAGAAGAAAACGGAACACAAAATAAGAGAAATAACAGACCAAATCGTCAAGGTAGAGAAAAACGTCAACCAAGACAACAAAGACAGCCAAAACTTTATGAGGAAGAAGTAATATCTATCGGGCGTGTTACCAAAGTAACAAAAGGTGGACGTCATTTCCGTTTTTCAGCTGTTGTCGTTGTAGGCGATCGTAAAGGTAAAGTTGGATTAGGTACAGGTAAAGCTAATGAAGTACCTGATGCAATTAAAAAGGCTTCACAAGCTGCAACTAAAAATGTTACAAGAGTTTCAATCGTTGAAGAAAGAACTATCCCACATGAAGCTACAGGTGTATGTGGAGCTAGTAAAGTTATGTTAAAACCAGCAGCTAAAGGTACAGGTGTTAAAGCTGGTGGACCAGTTCGTTCTGTACTTGAAATGGCTGGCGTTAAAGATATTTTATCTAAATCATTAGGTTCAAATACTAAAATTAATATGGCATATGCAACTCTTGATGCCTTAAAATCACAAAAGACAGCTGAAGAAGTAGCTAAATTACGTGGTAAGAAAGTTGAGGATTTGATATAGTATGAAATTACATGCAATCGAACAACCTGCTGGAGCTGTTCGTGATCCAAAAAGAGTTGGACGTGGAACATCATCTGGACATGGAAAGACTTCTGGTAAGGGACATAAAGGACAAAACGCACGTAGTGGTGGTGGTGTAAGACCAGGTTTTGAAGGTGGACAATTACCATTATTCAGACGTTTACCAAAGAGAGGTTTCTCTAACGCACGTTTTAAAGTTGAATATGCAACAATTAATGTAAGTGATTTAGATAAATTTGAAGATGGAGCTGTTGTAACTCCAGAATTATTAAAAGAAATGGGAATTGTTAAGAAACAATTAGCTGGTATTAAAGTATTAGGTAATGGTGAATTAACAAAGAAGTTAACTGTTAAAGCTCATAAATTTTCAGCTGTAGCAGTTGAAAAAATAGAAAAAATGGGTGGAAAAGTAGAGGAGGTTTAATATGTTTGCAAATCTTAAGCAACTATTTAATCCAAAAAATAAAGATATTCGCAAGAGGATATTATTTACTTTTGCTGCCCTATTCGTATTTAAGATTGGTACAACAATTGTTGTTCCAGGTGTTGATTTAGACACCAGTAATTTAAAGTTTTTAGAAGTTATAAATGCTATGAGTGGGGGAGCATTTGAACAAGCATCAATTTTTGCCTTAGGTGTTATGCCTTATATTACAGCATCTATCGTTATTCAATTACTTAGTATGGATATTATTCCATATCTATCAGAATTGCGTAAACAAGGTGGTGTTGGGCAAAATAAATTACACCAAATAACTAGAGTTGTTGGTATCATTTTAGCATTTGTTCAAGGATATTTATATTCTTATACATATATTAAAAGTGGTACCCCAGTACAATACTTACTATATTCATTAGTATTAACAGCTGGTACTGCATTAGTTATGTGGATTGGTGATCAAATTACGAAAAAAGGTATTGGTAACGGTACATCAATGATCATTATGGCCGGTATCATTACAACTTTACCAAATATGTTTGGTAGTTTATGGAACGAATTAATTAATCATGGACAAGGATTTATAAGCATTTTAGTTTTTGCGCTATTTGTTATTGTTTTCTTAGGTATTATTGTGGGTGTTGTCTTTGAGGAATGTGCTGAAAGACGTGTTCCAATTCAATATGCTAATAAGTCAACAAGTGTATTAGGTAAACAAACATATATTCCATTTAAGTTAAATGGAGCTGGCGTTATACCAGTAATCTTTGCATCTGCTTTGTTATCTATACCACAAATTCTTGCACAGTTTATTAATAATAGTAATTTTTCATTGTTTGTAACAAATTATTTAAATTATTCTAAACCAATTGGTTTTGCTCTTTATATGTTGTTAATTATTGGTTTTGCATATCTATATACCTATATGCAATTAAGACCAGAGGAATTAGCAGATAATTTAAATAAGAATGGTGGTTACATTCCTGGGGTAAGACCTGGCAAAGATACTGAAAAATATATTAAGATGATTTTAAATAGAATTACCATTGTCGGTGCTGTATTCCTTGCCTTTTTAGCGGGACTTCCAATTATATTTGAAGCATTATCAACATTAAAAACTAGTATCTCTATAAGTGGTACAGGATTATTAATCGTTGTTGGTGTTGCTTTGGAAACATATAAACAACTTGAAAGTCAGCTAGTAAGTCGTACTTATAGTCGCGGAAGAAGAGGAAGAAGATAATGAAGAGTATTATTTTAATTGCCGCTCCTGCCGCTGGTAAAGGGACAGAAGCTTCTATATTAAAAGAAAAATATCATATGGCCCATATTTCAACAGGCGATATCTTACGTGAAAAAGCGCAAGAAGATTCAGAAATGGGACGTGATATTAATTATAAAATTAATAATGGAATCTTTGTAAGTGATGAGTTAATTATTGATATTTTGAAAGAAAGAATTCAAAAAGATGATTGCGCTAATGGTTACATTTTAGATGGTTTTCCTCGTAATGTAGCGCAAGCTGAAGCTTATCAAGAAATGTTAAAAGAATTAAACAAAGATCTAGGTATCGTCATTGTTATTGACATTGATAAAAATGTGGCTGCTAAAAGAATTGCCGGACGTCGTAGTTGTCCAAATTGCAAAGCTGTCTTCAATGTTAATTCCGATGAATTAAAACCAAAAGTAGAGGGCCACTGTGATAAGTGTGGTACCGAACTTGTTCAAAGAGCTGATGATAATGAAGAAACTTATCTTGGACGTTATAACACCTATATCGAAAAGACATCACCATTAATTGATTTCTATGATAAATTAGGTGTTGTTTATCATGTTGATGGTAATTCAGGTATAGAGTTTACTCATGAACAAGTTGAAAAGATTTTAGGAGAGTAAAAATGATTACAATTAAATCTCCACGAGAAATAGAGTTAATGCGTGTAGCTGGTGAAATTGTCGGGGATACCCACAAATACCTAATTCCTTATTTAAAACCAGGTATCACAACAGAGGAAATAGATTCACTAGCTCGCGATTACATTATTAAAAGAGGCGCCACACCATCTTGTTATCATTATGAAGGATATCCAGCTAACATCTGTATATCTATTAATGAAGAAGTGGTTCATGGTATAGCTGGAAAGAGAAAACTTCGCGAAGGCGATATTGTAACATTAGATATTTGTGCTTGCTATAAAGGATATCATGGCGATAGTGCTTGGTCCTATCCGGTTGGTAAAGTATCTGATGACAAGAAATATCTGCTTGAGCATACTGAAAAAGCATTATTTGAGGGGTTGAAACAAGTTAGAGCCGGTGCTCATGTAGGAGATATTGGCGAGGCAATTGAAACATATGCTAAAGCTCATAATTTAGGTGTCGTTAAAGAATTAGTTGGTCATGGTGTAGGCAATCACCTACATGAAGAACCAGATGTTCCAAATTATGGGAAGAAGGGTACTGGACCAGTTCTTAAAGCTGGGATGGTTATTGCTGTTGAACCAATGTTGAATATGGGAACAGCTGATGTATACCTACTAGATGATGATTGGACAGTCATAACAGCTGATGGCGAACCATCAGCGCACTTTGAACATACAGTATTAGTAACAGATGAAGGGTATTCAATATTGACAAAGAGGTGATGATATGGCAAAGAACAATGTTATCGAAATGGAAGGAAAGGTATTAGAAGTATTACCAGGCTATAAGTTTAAAGTAGAATTAGCAAATAAGCATGTAATTACGGCCCAAGTTTCAGGTAAAATGCGAATGAACATGATTCGAATTTTAGCTGGTGATACAGTAATGGTTGAGTTATCAACCTACGATTTAACACTTGGTCGTATAACCTATAGAAAGTAGGGAGGGATTTTAATGAAAGTTAGACCATCAGTAAAACCAATATGTGAAAAATGCAAAGTAATTAAACGTAAAGGTTCAGTTAGGGTTATTTGTGAAAACCCAAAACATAAACAAAGACAAGGTTAATATAGGAGGTGTTTTATGGCACGTATTAAAGGTGTAGATATACCAAATAATAAAAGAATTGAAATAGCATTAACATACATCTATGGTATTGGTAGAAGTTTATCAAATACTATCTTAAGAGACGCTAAAGTTGATATTAATAAAAGAGCTGGCGATTTAACTAATGATGAATTAAATGCTATTCGTGACGAAGTTAATAAGTATATGACAGAGGGTGATTTACGTCGTGAAGTTAATATGAATATTAAGACTAAGATGGAAATCAACTCTTATCAAGGAACTCGTCATAAAAAAGGTTTGCCTGTAAGAGGTCAAAGAACTAATAGAAACGCTCGTACTCGTAAAGGTAGAGGAAAAGTAGTTGCTAACAAGAAGAAATAATCGTAACTAAAAGGAGGTTATAAAATGGCGTATAAAGCAAGAAAAAGAAAAGTTAAAAAGTCTGTACCAGAAGGTAGAGCTTATATCCATTCAACATTCAATAATACAATAGTTACTATTACCGATAATGATGGTAATGCAATTAGTTGGGCTTCTGCCGGAACATTAGGATTTAAAGGTTCAAAGAAGTCAACTCCATTTGCTGCAGGTATGTCAGCTGAAGCATCTGGGAAAGCTGCTTATGATATGGGTATGAGAAAAGTTGAAGTATATGTAAAAGGTTTAGGATCAGGTAGAGAGACAGCTATTCGTTCACTTCAAACAGCTGGGTTAGAAATTACATCAATTACTGATGTTACCCCAATACCACATAATGGATGCCGTCCACCAAAGCGTCCTCGTGGATAATTTAGAAAAGGAGTGAGGAAATTGTTAAATTTTGAAAAACCAGTTTATAAAATTACAGAGTATGTAGAAAATAAAAACT
>CANRPL010000070.1 GCA_947632495.1 uncultured Bacilli bacterium | reverse complement strand
TATAATTACATTTTAACTATATCATATTGCTTTTTATTTTTTATTTATTTTTGTCTCACATCATTTACAATTATACATTATAAATTTTAAATTAATGAACCTTTTAATTAAAATATTTATATACCAACTAAATAACATTTCTATTGTATAAAATTCAAAACAATATCAAATTTAAATATTTTTATGATATAATGCTTATGAAAATAGTTTAAAAGGAGAAGAAAATGAAGAAGAAAATATTTAGCTTAATATTAATTGTAGGTATAATTGCAATTGGAATTACTGGGTGTGGGGGTAATAGTACAAATAACGAATCTGGTAATAATTCAAGTTCTAAAGAAACAGCCAAAAATAAAACATATGGTTTAGGTGAAGCGTTTGTATTTAATGGTTTAGAAATTACGTTTGATAAGAATTATTCGTTTACTGTTATCAACAATAAATTATCTGATCATAATGGTGAATCTGTAATCAAATTAGGAATTAATGTTAAAAACGTATCATCAGAAAAAAAAGCTATAATGTCATATGATTATAAAACATATGGAGCAAAAAATACTCAATTGGACGCTATTACTTCAGTTTTTGATGATGGAGTCAATTATGTAGGTCCAATCAATCCTAATGAATCATATAAATCATACTTATATATTTTATATGATGGTAATGGAAAATATAGTATAAAATTTAAAAACACATCGCAGGAGTTAGCTATTGAGTTTAATGTAACTAGATAATAAAAAGATGACTTTGAAAATAAGTCATCTTTTTTATACATTATTTTCGTTTATAAAAAATAAAACTAATTCTTATTGAATTAGTCTTATCCAACTCGAATAGTTCGAGTAAATTTTATAATGGGGCGGACATAGGGATTCGAACCCTAGCATAACGGAACCACAATCCGCCGTGTTAACCCCTTCACCATGTCCGCCATATAAATACGTAGTATATTATATCAGTAATATTCACTTTTTGCAAGACTTCAAATCAATTTTGCAAATAAAAAAAATTGTGATACAATATCATTTGTTGCGGAGATGATTTTAAATGACAGACACATTAGATGTGTGTGCGATAAAAGATAGTTGTACGAAAGAATTATGTACCGCTTTAGACAAAATAAAAAACGATAATGATTTATGTTTATTTACAAATGCAAGTTGCCATTTACGAATAGGATCACAAGACTTTGTTGATAATCATTATAATTCTTTTTTATTAAGTACTAAAGATGAAGTATTAATTATGCTTAACAGCGATAACTTGCAATGTTTTAGTACTTTAATTAACTATCTAGATAGATATAATCTTCACTATACAGAAATCGGTTTCGCTAAAGCCAATTTAACAATGACTACTGGTAGACCGATAGAACTAATATTTGCTAACAATTTGTCAGCTTTAAAAAAAGCAACTATTGAATGCGTTCAAAAAGGTGCTCAAGGTGCTACTTATTACCCAAATGCAAATGGCAAATTAGAAATAAGTTATCCTGTTGGTGATGAAGCAATATTTCCTATCGATATAAGTAACTTTATGGGAATTATTGTGACTGAAGAACAAATAATTGTTTTAACTAATCAAAAAGAACCTTCACTATCAATTAAAAAAGTTACTCAAGCATTAAAAAACAGTGGTTTATCTGTCAGTATTGAAATGGGTAAAGAACCATTTTGTGATAATTCTGAAAAAGTCGTATATCAAAAAGTAATAGCTTAAAACCTATTACTTTTTTATAACCGAAATTATACTATTTCATAATATATATTGAGGTGTTAAATATGTATAATGAAAATAGTAATCTATTTGAACCATACCAAGGATTTATTCATGGTAATATGTTTAAAAACCTATATAGCCCCTTCGGAAAAGTATATGAAATTAAACCTATGAATGAGCAAGCTGAAATACTTACTTATATTGATATGTTAGATTTTGCTTGTATTGATTTAGGATTATATTTAGACGTTTTCCCTGATAATGTTCAAATGATTCAATTATATAATCAGTTTAAAGAAGAAAAGAAAAAATTTATGGAACAATATGAGGAAACTTATGGGCCTTTAACGCTTTCTAGTAGAGCACTACAAGTAACACCTTGGTCATGGGATGAAGATCCATGGCCATGGGAGGTGTAAAATGTTTAAGTACGTTAAAAAGCTAGAATATCCTGTTAATGTTCAAAAGAAAGACCTTAAAATGGCTAAAAATTTATTAGCGCAATATGGTGGACCAGATGGTGAATGGGCAGCTGCCATGCGTTATTTAAATCAAAGATTTAGTATGCCTGATGAAAGAGGTAAAGCTCTTCTTACTGATATTGGTACGGAAGAAATGTCACACGTTGAAATGATTGCTGCTATGGTTGAACAACTTATTAAAGGCGCATCTATCCAAGAATTAGAGGAAGCCGGTTTAAGTGCTCAATATGTAGAACATGATCATGCCCTATTCCCTGTTGATGCCGCAGGTGTTCCTTATACTGCCACTTATATTGAAACAAGTGGCGACTGGGATGCTGATTTAGTAAGTGACATGGCTGCTGAAAAAAGAGCCAAAGTAACATATGAAAATCTAATGCGTATGACAGAAGATCCAGACTTACTTAGTCCTTTATCTTTTTTAAGACAAAGAGAAGTTGTACATTATCAAAGATTTAAAGAATTAAGAGAATATTATAAAGAAGTATATCAAAAAGAAGATTTTAAATAATTTAAAAACTCATTATTTGTTATAATGAGTTTTTATTTACTATCAATCATATGAACATTTTCTAACATTACGCCTGTTCCTTCAACTACACAAGTTAAAGGACTATCAGCTAAAAAGACTGGTACTTTTAGTTCGTGAGATAATAGTTTATCGAATCCATTAATCATTGACCCACCACCTGTTAAAATAATACCTTTATCAATAATATCAGATGATAATTCGGGTGGTGTTTCTTCTAAAATAGCTTTAGCTTGCGTTACTATTTGATATACACTTTCACGAAGAGCTTCTTCTACTTCTGCTGAACATATCGTTATAGAATGGGGAAGACCAGTTACAAGATCACGACCTTTTACTTCCATCTTTTCATTTAAATTTTCAGGAAAAACAGTTCCTATTTTAATTTTAATATCTTCAGCTGTTCTTTCACCAACTAATAGTTTATATTTATCTTTAATATATTTAATAATATCATTATCAAAAACATTACCAGCAACTTTAAGAGATGCACTTGTTACAATTCCTCCTAAAGATAAAATAGCAATATCGGTAGTACCACCACCAATATCAATAACCATATTACCACTAGGTTTAGAAATATCTAATCCAGCTCCTATCGCAGCGACCTTTGGTTCTTCCTCTAAAAAGACTTTACGAGCTCCAGTTCTTTCTGCTGCCTCTCTAATTGCATTTTTTTCAACTTGGGTAATATTTGATGGACAACATATTAATATTCTAGGTCGTGAAAATAAATTTCGTCCGTTAACCTTTTTTATAAATCGGTTAAGCATTAAATCAGTTACCTCAAAATCGGCAATAACTCCATCTTTTAATGGCCTTATGGCCTGTACTTTACCTGGTGTTCTTCCTAACATATCACGAGCTTCTTTACCAACCGCTACCACTCGTTTCGTGTCTACATCTATTGCGACAACACTAGGTTCATCCAAAACTATTCCCTGACCTTTGATATAAATTAATACATTGGCAGTTCCTAAATCAATCCCGATGTCTTTTGAAAACATATGATCAAACCTCCAATATCACATATATTATAACATATTTTCAGTATACATTTCATTCCTTTTAAGATATTTTAGCCTTGTTTTCTCGCCACCTCTAATATGTCTAATATCCAAATGATATTTTAATATTTCATTTACTCTTTTAAACTTTTCCATATCGATTAAAGCTAACCTTTCGTGTAAGTCTTTATGAATGGTACTTTTAGACACATTAAATATCTTGGCCATATCTCTTACGGTATCATTAGTTTTTAATATGTGATTACTTTCTTCTATAACTCTCCTAACAATACTTGAATTCATACACACCTCTACTAGTAGTATATGTAAAAAAAGTATTATAATTCAGCATCATAATACTCTTCTGGATTTACACTAGCATTGTTAATCATAAGTTCAAAATATAGATGATTGTTTAAATCTTTATTTATATTAGAAGTACCGCTTTTAGCAATTAAATCCCCCTGACTTACACGATCACCTTTTTTTACAGTAATATCAGTTAAACTTTGGTAAATACTATAAGTGTTATCATCATGCTTAATTGTTACTGAATTACCAACTAATTCATCGGTAACAACTTCTGTTACTTCTCCTGATAAGACAGCTATAACATCAAATGAATCGCCTTTAGAATAACAAATACCTGTACTTTGCATATATGTTCCTTCATAGTAAGTAATGGCCTTTTGTTGATTACTAGCATCATCTTGATAGTTATAAAAATTTCTTACAATTTTTACGTCTTCATCATTATATGGTCTAATTAATGTTACTTGATTATCGTTGATAACACTTTCTACATTTTTTTCAAACATATCAATTACATAATCATAATCAGGATTAGTTTGTTCTTTAGTATTAACAGTTGAGCTATTATAAGCTATTAAAATACCAATCATTAATAATAAACAAATACTATAAATAGAATACATAACGATTCTTTTTTTCATTATCTCACCTCTATTAAGAGTTTTAACCATAATGAATAATTTATACTATTTTTTATTTAATTTTTTCAATTTTAACACCAGTATAATAATAAGTTAAAATTTGATCATATGTATAACCAGCTCGTGCCATTCCTTCAGCGCCGTATTGACTCATACCGACGCCATGACCATATCCTCTTGTAGTAATAATTACCTTATTACCGACACTAATCGTAAAATTAACACTCCTTAAACCTAGTAGATTGGCTACCTCTTTACCCGTAAATTCCTTTTCATTAATTTTAATGCTGTTAATACGTCCTGCTTGCGTTTTATCTAATACTTTAATATTAAAACTAGTTGCTGACCTAATTTTTAATTTATTACAAAAGTCTTGATAAGAAAACTCCTCTTGTTCTTTAAAAGCCGGTGAAATAGAATCCCATTCGCTTTTAACACTTTGCAAATAGCTAACTTTACTAGTAAAGACATCTTGACTATTTTCTGTATAACCACTACTTGTAGAAAAAA
>CANRPL010000069.1 GCA_947632495.1 uncultured Bacilli bacterium | reverse complement strand
TTAAAGATTATGATGAAATGACAGCTATTATTAGTGAACTAGAAAGTGATAAAAAAGAATTATTAGAAGATAATCTTCGTTTGAAAAAAGAATTGCGTAATTTGCGTTCAAAGTTGGAATTAGCTACAGAAAATGATTCTCAAGGCGCAACGGGAGTTAATGCTGATTTATTAAGACGTTTATCAAACTTAGAAAAAATAATATATGGAAAAGAATAATATTTTAGACAAACGCTGCACATAGTATAGAGGAAAGTCCATGCTCGCACAATCTGCGACGATTGTAGTGTTCGCGTAAGAGGAAAAAATAACTCTTAGTAGCTTTAGGCTAACGGCTCCGAAATAACCTAAGTCAATGATATGGTTATAGTAGGTATAAAAGTGCCATAGTGACGATTTTCCAAAGAAATGCGGAAAGTGGAACGAGGTAAACCCCACGAGCGAGAAACCCAAATTTGGTAGGGGAACTTTGATAAGGAAATGAACTGAATCAAGGACCGAAAGGTAGATAAATGTTTGTCACCCACTGGGTACAGAACATGGCTTATTAAATATTATTGTTTTTTAAGAATAGAGGTTTTCGCATGAAAGAGATAGGTGAAAAACTTAAGGAAACACGTGAAAGTATGGGTATTTCTATTGAAGAGGCGGCTCAAGATTTAAAGTTAAGACCTTCACAATTAAAAAATATTGAAGAGGGAAATCGTGATGCCTTTAAAGATATCTTTTATCTTAAATACTTTATTCGTGATTATGCTAAATACTTAGGTTTGGATTATGAAGCAATGGTCGAAGATTTCAATGAATTTGTATTCGATTATACTTCTAAAATATCAATTGATGATATAAAAAAGGCAAGCAACAAAGGCAAAGAAACAAATGTAAAGAAAATATCATCTCCTTATACGATTGAGAAAAAGGAAAGTAATCATATTTTGCGTTATGTTATATTAGGTGTAGCTGTCTTAATCGTTTTTATCATTATCTATTCGATTGTTCTATTCTCTAATAATGATAGAGATAAGGATAAAAGAGGTATAAACGATAAAGATGTAGCATATGTTTATAGAGGTGTGATGACTAGTGGTAAAGAATAAACAGAAAAAAAATATATTAAATTTACCAAATAAAATTACTTTAACTCGTATTGCTCTATCTGTTATTATCATTATCATTTTGGTATTGCCATTAGATATGATAGGTATTGATAGTAGTAAGTTAAAATTTTTTATTAATGAAAAACTAGTTGTAGATTTAAAATATATTATTGCTGGTGGATTATTTGTTATAGCGTCTTTAACTGATTTTGTCGATGGCTATTTAGCGCGAAGTCGTAATCAAGTTACGGATTTTGGAAAGATGATTGATGCGATTGCAGATAAAGTATTAGTTAATTCCGTATTAATTTTATTAGCTGCTTCAGGTGATATTCATCCAATTATACCAGTTGTTATTATCGTTCGAGATAGTGTTGTTAATTCAATTAAGATGATTGCGGGAAACAAAGGTAAAGTGGTAGCGGCTATTAAATCAGGAAAATGGAAGACAGCTTGTCTTATGACGGGTATAGCCTTAACATTATTCTATAATATGCCATTTGAATTCTGGAATATTCGTGTTTCTGATTTCTTGTTATTTGTGGCAACTATTTTGTCAATATATTCTGGTATCCAATATTATTTATTGAATCGTGATTTAATCTTTGAAGAATAGGTTATAAAACGATTCTTTTTTTATATACTTTAATAGGTGATGATATGTTTAAGTGGCTTGTTAAAGTAGGAATTGTTATTGTTGTAACCTTAACTTTATTAATCGGTATTAAAGCTAATAGTAAGATTAAGAATTTTATCTATGATGAAGTGTATACTCGTAATATATCTTTTGCGGTTATCAACAAACTATATCATCAATTTTTTGGTAAGAACATTCTCTTTGATGATTATCATAAAACGGAACCAGTTTTTAATGAAACATTAGTGTATAACGCTAAAACAAAAGATGATAAGGGACTTAAATTAGAAGTGACAGATAATTATCTTGTTCCCAATTTAGAAAGTGGATTAGTTATTTTTACTGGTACTAAAGATGGCTATGGTAATGTTGTCATTATTGAACAAGTTGATGGTATTGATGTATGGTATGGCAATTTAAGTAATATTAATGTTAAGTTATATGATTATATTGATAAAGGAGCTTTAATTGGAACTTGTGATAAAACTTTGTATTTAGTTCATAAGAAGGACGGAGAATTGCTTGATTACGAAGATAAGATCTAAAATCTATATTCATCCTCTTTATTATGTAATTGCTTTTATCTGTTTTATAACTGGTTATTTTAAAGCATTTTCTATCTATACGATTGTTCTTTTAGTTCATGAACTAGGACATTTAGTAGCTGGCTTTATCTTACATTGGCCTGTAGCGAAAATAACAATATATCCTTTTGGGTGTATGACGATGTTTGCTTATAAACTTAATTCTTCCTCCCTTGAAGAATTTTTTGTTCTATTATATGGACCGCTATTTCAGATTCTTTTCTATCTAATATATCCGACCCCATATCATTACTTTATTCTTCTTTTTAATTTACTTCCTATTTATCCTTTTGATGGAGCTAAATTATGTTTTTTACTTCTCAATAAGTTTATGAGTTATTATAATTCTTATGTGGCTATTTATGGTGTATCTTATCTTATTATTTTTGTGCTTTTTCTTTATGATGTCAATTTAATCAATTATCTAGTTCTTTCATTTTTAGCTTATGATGTTTATAGATATATAAAAAAGTTAGATTTAACTATGCTGAAATTTTATTTTGACCGCTACAAGTATCCTGTTAGATATCGCTATCATAAACTGATATATGGCTATCAAATGAAAAAGATGTTTAAAGAGAAAAATAATTACTTTTTGATTAATAATAAATACTATTCTGAAAGGGCAATATTACAGTATTTTTTTAGTCAAAAATTTTGACTTATAAAAGTTATTGTATTATAATATGGCAGGTTTGGTGATAGTATGAACATAATTATTAATTATGATTTTTGGGAACATATATTGGATGCTAAAGAAGAGTTAACACCGTTTAAAATCATTCGCAATAATAAAAGGAAATGGGCTCGGTTTCAATTTCCTCTTTACACTTTAGTCGATGCTGTTGTTACAGGTGATTTAAGGGCGACGATTCTATGCTTAACTATTCAATTTGGTGGTTTAATAGGGGTTGAATATTTTGCTTGTAAGTCTTTTGATGATGATGCATACGCTAAAATAGCTAAAAAAGACTTAACTTCTTTAGCGCAAAAGATGAATGATAATTATGTTAAAACAAGTTATCCATTATTACTTGATTCTGAATATTATGACCGTCAATTTAAAATTCACTTTAATGAAAGCAAGTTGCCAGAGATGGTTGAGAAAAAATATGTATTAGTACCTACATATGGTTTAGATGGTGATATCAACACGATATCTATTGTTCAAAATCATGTGATAGGGTCTAAAGAATATGTACTAACTGTCGGTACACCAGATCGCAAGCTTAAACCGTCTTTAGTGCCAGGGGTATAGATATGAATATTATTATTAATTATGATTTAATCGATGAGATAAAAAACGCTACGGAACCATTAAGTCCATTAAAATTAATACGTTGTAAAAGAAAAAAATTTTGTTTTTATTATGTACCGGCGCTTACGATATTAAATAGTCTTTTTGTAGAAGGCAATCTAGCACTTTCTTTAGCTTTTAGTTTAGGCATGGTAAGTATTTATGAAACATTACCTGAATTGATGGCTAGAAGCGATTTTTACGCTATTAAAGCTAAAGCTCATCTTCAAAATTTAACTTGTCATCTCGGTGATAACAATGTTGAAACCAGTTATGATTTACTCCTTGATGCTAGTGTTGAAGCTAAAGAATATCATCTATATTGGAATGAACATAAACTACCAGCTCTTTTAGAACAAAAATATATCTTACTACCTACTTATGGTTTCGATGGAGAGATAAGAGACTTATCATTAGTTCAGGAGCATACAGTTGGAACTAATCGCTATGTCTTATCCATTGGAAGATATAATAAAGGTAAGCGTTTATCGTTTGTGCATTCTAATGCCTAATTTGACAAACAAGGGAAAATATGATAATATATAGCTCATTGAAAGGGAGTAGTTCTCATTCTTTGGAATGATTTTAATCCGTCATTACAGCTTCGGCTCGGGTTAAAAGATATACTAGTTATTGAACGAGACTTTTACATAGTAAGTAGAAGTCTCTTTTTTCTTAAACTTCTACTTATTAGTAGAAGTTTTTCTTTTCAATTGTCATGGGGGAATATATATGATAATTAATTATAATTTATTTAAAAAGGTTCTTACAACTAATTGTGCTTTTGCTTTATCAAGAAAATTTGAATTGGACGGCCATGAATTGGGTGAAAGATTATTTTCTAAAGATTTTCTTGAAATTGTCGGTGCCCAAGAATTTGTTGTCGCCATAGGGTGTTTTATGGTTCGTCTAATAAAAGATACGCATGCTGATTTATATAGTGTTTTTATTACTGCTTGTAAAGGTTGTTGGTATGTTTTTCTTGGTAATATTGCTCTTAATATCCTTATAGATATATTCACGACGATAACTGCTGTAACAAGTGATATGGCTTCTAATATTAAAGACAAACGCCTTCCAGAAATAGCTCAACATTTAGAATCATTAGGTATTAGTTTAACGAAGTATGATCTATATGGTGCGGATGTTAGTAAGCCTAAATTTAAGTTACAACGTGAAAAGCACAAGCGACCAAGAATCTTAATTACACGTAAAATGAAAGTTAAAAATATGACTTTTGTTCAAGAACACATCATGGGAAGTAGAAAGTATCAAATTTACCGTGAAGGCTATACTGAATATGTACCTGAAAAAGTAAAAAAACTTAGTTAACTTAATTATTAAAAATCATTGACAAATAAAGGCTTGTATGTTAAAATGTATTACTGTGTAGGACCTCATTCTACAACCGCACAGAGAAGGTTTCAAAACGTAAGTACCTTAATGGCGAGTCTTAGATTATAAAGGAGGAAAATATGAAAGCAGTTATTGAAACTGGTGGAAAACAATACTATGTTGAAGAAGGTACTGTTCTTTATGTTGAAAAACTAGATGTTGAAGCTGGTAAGGATGTAACTTTCGATAAGGTTTTAATGGTTAATGGTAAAGCTGGTAATCCTTATGTTAAAGGCGCTAAAGTTGTTGCTAAAGCTTTGAAACAAGGTAAAGCTAAAAAAGTTCTTGTTTATAAGTATAATCAAAAG
The DNA here is from genome assembly GCA_947632495.1 of uncultured Bacilli bacterium. Lineage (GTDB taxonomy): Bacteria > Bacillota_I > Bacilli_A > RF39 > UBA660 > UBA5578. The sequence goes on along the minus strand of CANRPL010000069.1, from coordinate 76 downwards.
AAGAATTATCATCGTACACAAGGACATCGTCAACCATATACTAAAGTTGAAATTAAAACAATTAAAGAAAAATAAT
>CANRPL010000068.1 GCA_947632495.1 uncultured Bacilli bacterium | reverse complement strand
TACATTGTTAAAGATATCAAGAAAGAACATGATATTGACTTATCAGATGATAAGATGGCAATGCAACGTATTAAAGACGAAGCTGAAAAAGCTAAAAAGAATTTATCAAGCTCAACTAAAACAACGATTAGTTTACCTTTTATAGCGCAAGGTATAAGTTATGAAAAAGATTTAACCCGTGCTAAATTTGAAGAATTAGTTGACGATTTATTAGAGAGTACTTTAGAGCCAGTACGTAAAGCTTTAAAAGATGCTAAATTAAAAGCTAGTGATATTGATAAAGTATTATTAGTTGGTGGATCTACACGTATTCCAAAAGTTCAAGAATTAGTTAAAGACGAATTAGGTAAAGAACCATCTAAAGGTGTTAACCCAGATGAAGTTGTCGCAATGGGTGCTGCTATTCAAGGTGGTGTCCTAACTGGTGACGTTGCTGATATCGTCCTACTTGATGTTACACCTCTATCTTTAGGCCTTGAAACATTAGGTGGCGTATTTACAACTTTAATTCCAAGAAATACAACTATTCCAACTAGTAAATCACAAGTTTTCTCTACAGCCACGGATAATCAACCAGCTGTTGATATTCACGTTTTACAAGGTGAGAGAAAGATGGCTGAAGATAATAAGACTTTAGGTCGCTTCCAACTTACGAATATTCCTCCAGCACCTAGAGGAGTACCACAAATTGAAGTTACCTTTGATATCGATGCTAATGGTATTGTTAATGTTCGTGCTAAAGATTTAGGTACTAACAAGGAACAATCTATTACTATTACGGCTTCTACAAACTTATCAGATGATGAAATTGATAAGATGGTTGAAGAGGCTGAAAAGAATCGTGAAGCTGATGAGAAACGTAAAGAAGAAGCTGATACACGAAATGATGCTGAACAAATGATTTTTGCTACCGAAAAAGCTATCAAAGATTTAGGCGATAAAGTAGATAAGAAAGATAAAGAAAAAGCCGAAGAGCAAATGGAAGATTTAAAGAAAGCTCTAGAAGGTGATGATATCGAAGATATCAAGAAGAAACAAGAAAAGTTACAAGAGACAGCTATGGCTTTAGCTTCTAAAGTATATGAAGAGGCTGCTAAAGAACGTGAAGCTGAAAGTGCTTCTTCAAAAGATGATCATGAAGATAAAGATGACAAGAATGACAAAGATGTCATGGATGCTGAATATGAAGAAAAATAAAAGTGGAGTTCTAGGTAACTAGAACTTTACTTTATAGATAGGAGAGAATATGGATACGCCAAAACGCGAAGAAATAAAAATAGAAGATCAGTGGGATTTATCAGCGCTTTATGCTTCAATTACGGAGTATGAAAAAGATTTTTCTGAACTTGATGCTTTAACTAATGAAGTTTTGTCATATGAAGGCCATATTATGGATAATAGTGATAGCCTTTATAACTTTTATGTTGCATATGAAAAATTGAGCCGTTTAAGTCTTAAAATGTATATGTATGCTCATCTTTTATGTGATACTGATACAACTAATAGTAAGTATCAAGAAATTAAGATGCATTTTGAAAAAGTCTATGATGATATAAGTAGTAAGTTATCTTTTATTGGTGCTGAAATGCTTGAGCCACCATATGAAAAGGTAATTGAAATGGTTGAAGAAGATGAACGCCTTAAACCATATCGTTTTGATTTAGAAAAAATGTATCGTTATAAAGATCATACTTTAAGTAAAGAGCTTGAAGAAGTAATTGCTAAAGCTACTAATGCCTTTGGTACTGGTGATGATGTTTTCTATAATTTCGATAATGCTGATATTGATTTAGGTACTATTACTGATGAGAATGGTCAAGAAGTAGAACTTACAAATAGCAATTACATTAAATATATGGGAAGTAAAGATCGTAATGTTCGTATGATGGCTTTTAAAGGAATGTTTAATTACTTTAAGAAGTTTAAAAATACGATAGCGGCAGCGTTAAAAGGTAATATTAAAGAAAACTTCTTTATGAGTGATGTTCGTCATTTTAAGAGTCCTCTAGAAGAAAGTTTATATGCTGATAATATTGATCTTTCGGTCTATCACAATTTAATTGAAGCTGTTCATAATGGACTTCCTTTAATGTATGAATATATGGCTTTACGTAAGAAAGCTCTTAATCTAGATGAAATGCACATGTATGATATCTATGTTGATTTAGTTAAGGGTGATAGTAAAAATATTCCTTTTGATGAGGGTAAAAAAATTGTCTTTGAAGCTTTAAAACCATTAGGTGAACAATATATTGAAGATTTACATAAAGCTTTTACAGAGCGTTGGATTGATATCTATCCTAATAAGGGTAAAAAATCTGGTGCCTATAGTTGGGGATGTTATGATTCTTATCCTTATTTATTACTAAATTATGATAATACCGTTGATGCGGTAAGTACTATGGCTCATGAATTAGGTCATTCAATGCACAGTTATTATTCTAATCAACATCAAGCCTATATTAATCATGAGTATCCTATCTTTTTAGCGGAAATTGCTTCGACAGTTAATGAAGTTCTTCTAAATGATTATCTATACAAACACGCTGATAGTAAAGAGGAAAAGATTTTCTATCTAACTGAATTTATCGATAAAGTCAGAACGACAATCTATCGTCAGACGATGTTTGCAGAATTTGAAATGCTTATGCATGATAAATATAGTAATAATGAACCATTAACTGCGGATAATTTTAGTGCGACATATTATGAATTAAATAAGTTATATTATGGCGATAATATCGTTAGTGATGATGATATTCGTTATGAATGGGCTCGTATTCCTCATTTTTATACATCTTTTTATGTATACAAATATGCGACGGGTTTAGCTAGTGCTCTAGCGATTGCCGGTGAGATATTAAAAGGGAATACTAAAGCTCGTGATGCCTATTTAGAACTTTTAAGTAGTGGTGGTTCTGATTATCCTCTTGAACTCCTAAAGAGAGCAGGGGTAGATATGCAGACAAAAGAACCAATTGAAAAAGCTCTTATAATGTTTAAAGATAAATTAAAGGAGCTCGAAGAATTAATATAGAGGTGAAGAAGTATGGAAAAAAGAGATTATTATGAGGTCTTGGGTGTTCCTAAAGATGCTGATGAAAAGCAAATTAAAAGTGCCTTTCGTAAATTAGCGAAGCAGTATCACCCCGATGTCAATAAAGCTCCTGATGCCGCTGAAAAATTTAAAGAAGCTCAAGAAGCATATGCAGTTTTAAGCGATGCTGATAAACGCCATCAATATGATCAATTTGGTCATGCGGCATTTGATCAGATGAATGGTGGAGCTGGTTATGATTTCTCTGACTTTGATTTTAGCGATATCTTTAGTGAAATCTTTGGTGGAGGATTCGGTTTCGGTGGTTCATCGTTTGGCGGTTCATCTTTTAATGGTCGTGGAGGTAGCCGCCGTCGTAAGGGTGCTGATAAATTAATGCGTGTAACCTTAACCTTTGAAGAAGCTGTTTTTGGGACTAAAAAGACGATTAATGTTCCGGTCGCAGCTGATTGTCCAGAGTGTGATGGCCATGGTGGTAGTGGACTTAAAACATGTTCAACTTGTCATGGTAGTGGCGTGGTAACAACAGAACAAAGAACTTTATTTGGTACCTTCGCTTCTCGTACAACATGCCCAGATTGTAATGGTGAAGGTAGTGCTTATGAGCGTGTATGTAGTAAGTGTCATGGCAAGGGTAAGATTACTAAAAACACGGATATAGAGGTAAAAGTACCAGCTGGTGTTGACAATGGTAATCAGTTACGCGTTCCTGGTAAAGGTGAAGCCGGAAGTAATGGTGGATCTAATGGCGACTTATATTTAGAATTTTATGTTAAGGAACATGAATTATTTATGCGTGATGGAGATGATATTTATCTTGAAATTCCTATTACTATAACCGATGCGGTATTAGGATGTAAAAAGGATATTCCAACTTTATATGGCAATGTTAAACTTACGATTCCGGCTGGTAGTGAAAGCGGAGATAAACATCGCCTTAAAGGTAAAGGTATTGAAAATGTTCGTAGTGGTATTAAAGGTAATATGTATGTTATCCTACGTATTATTGTTCCTAAAAAATTATCTCACGAACAGAAAAAGTTATTTGAAAAACTTCAAGATACAGATTTAGAAAGTGGATCAGAATTTAAAAAGATAAAGGACTATGTGCGAAAGAACGCCTAGCCCTTTTTTTATTGGGTTAAAGCCTTTAAAATTAACAAAAAAAGTTAAAAAAATATTGCTTTTCTTATTTAGATATGGTATTCTTAAAATGTAAGCAAGATAGCTTGCATTTATAGGAGGTAAAACAAATGACAAAAACAGATTTAGTAAATCACATCGCAGAAGAAACAGGATTAACAAAGGCAGATGCTACTCGTGCATTAGACGCTATGATGAGCGGAGTTATTAAAGGATTAAAGAAAGATAAGAAAGTTGCTTTAACAGGTGTTGCTACTTTCACTGCTAAAAAGAAAGATGCTAAAAAAGGTCGTAACCCTAGAACTGGTGAAGTTGTAAATATTCCTGCAAGAGTAGCTGTTACAGTTAAAGCTGGATCTAAATTAAAAGATGCATTAAATTAATTTAATGCTTTTTTTATGCATTAATATACCCAAAGACTTTATTTTATGATATAATTTATTTGTATAAGTAGCCTAGGAGTGATATTAATGGATCAATTATGGTTTAAGGATGAATTAATAACTGATAATAATGGAAAGGTATGGCTAAACGATCAAGCTTCGGAACGTATTTATTATGCTTATCAAGATCGTTTATCTTCTGAATATGAGGGACGCCGTTTTTCATTAAGTTGGGCGGAAGAAGTCTTAAAACGTTTTCCTCTAAATGATGATATGTATGAACGTATTGTCATCGGTAATATTACAAAACATGGTAATGTTAAGACGGAAGATGAATTAATTAGCTATCTATATAGATTGCCAAGGGTTTTATGTCAAAGAAGAGTTACTTCAGAAGACATGATTAAATATGGTTATGTTATCAGTAATTATTTCAATATTCCTTTTGATGAAAATAAATTTAGAAATCGTTTAAGTACTAAAGCTTTAATTAATAGTAGTGCTTCTGTTGAAGAATTATTATCAAAGATTGAAGGTTTAGATCAATTAGCTGATGTTGTTGTAGAATATACTAATGGCCAAAATCGAAAATTAAATGGTGATTTGGATGCGTCAGTTATTGAAAAGCTAGGTGTTGATGGTTATTATTCAGCTAGAGGTGATAAGGCTGTAGAACTAGCTAATTTTTTAGACAAGTTAAATAAAGGAAGAGCTTTAGCTATTATCAATGCTTTATGTTTAAACTTTGGTGTTTCTCGAAAAGAATTAATAACCGCGATAAGAGAGGGTAAGACTTTAGTAGATTTATCTAGAGAAGTAAAGTTTGAAGAAGCGGCTTCATTAGAAGAACCTGAAGTACAAGAAGCCTTCCCAACGCCTGATGTAGAGC
>CANRPL010000067.1 GCA_947632495.1 uncultured Bacilli bacterium | reverse complement strand
CAACAGTCTTCTTAGTTGGTTTAAGTCCAACGATTTCAACTTCATCGTTAAGTTTTAATTGTCCACGTTCAACACGTCCTGTAACAACAGTTCCACGACCTGTAATTGTGAATACATCTTCAATTGGCATTAAGAATGGCTTATCATTGTCTCTAACTGGAGTTTCAATCCAAGTATCAACAGCATCCATTAACTCTAAAATTTTAGCTTCAGCTTCTGGATCTCCTTCAAGAGCCTTTAATGCTGAACCACGAATGATTGGAGTATTTTCACCATCGAAATCATATTTATTTAAAGTATCACGAATTTCCATTTCAACTAAATCAAGCATTTCTGGATCGTCTACTTGATCGCATTTATTCATAAATACAACCATACGAGGTACACCAACTTGACGAGCTAATAATAAGTGTTCGTGAGTTTGTGCCATAGGTCCATCTGTAGCAGCAATAACTAAGATAGCACCATCCATTTGAGCAGCACCAGTAATCATGTTTTTAACATAGTCAGCATGTCCTGGGCAGTCAACGTGAGCATAGTGTCTCTTTTCCGTTTGATATTCAACGTGTGCAGTATTGATAGTGATACCACGTTCTCTTTCTTCTGGTGCCTTATCAATATTTGCATAGTCTACATATTCAGCCATACCTTTTTTAGATAATACATTGGTAATAGCAGCTGTTAAAGTTGTTTTACCATGATCTACGTGTCCAATTGTACCAATGTTAACATGTGGTTTTGAACGATCGAATTTTTCTTTTGCCATATTTTATTTCCTCCTTAATTTACATACAACAATATTATAGCGAATTACTATTAAAATAGCAAGCCTTTTTTGGCTAGAAACTAGTAGTTATTTACTAGTTTCCACCATTTCTTTTTACGATTTCATCAGAGATGTTCTTTGGAACTTCTTCATAATGATCGAATTCCATTGTGAAGTTTCCACGACCTTGGGTATTAGATCTTAAACTCGTTGCATAACCGAACATTTCAGCTAATGGAACCATAGCATCAATTGCAATCGCATTACCACGACTCTCTTGACCCATTGGACGTCCACGACGAGCAGTAATATCTCCCATAACATTTCCTAGATATTCATCAGGAACAACAACTTGAACTTTCATAATAGGCTCAAGTAAAATTGGCTTACATTTATTTTTAGCTTCTTTTAAAGCCATAGAAGCAGCAATCTTATAGGCCATTTCTGATGAGTCGACATCGTGATATGATCCATCGAATAAAGTTGCTTTAATATCTACCATTGGATAACCAGCTAAAATACCAGTTTTTAAAGCATCTTGTAAACCTTTATCCGTTACTGGAATATATTCACGAGGAACAACACCACCAACGATAGCATCGACGAACTCATAACCTTTATCAGGATTTGGTTCAAATCTAATCCATACGTGACCATATTGTCCACGACCACCAGATTGTTTAATATATTTACCTTCACATTCAGCAGCTTGCGTAATTGTCTCACGATATGATACTTGAGGTTGACCAATGTTAGCTTCAACATTGAATTCTCTCTTCATACGATCAACAATGACATCTAAATGCAACTCACCCATACCAGCAATAATTGTTTGACCAGTTTCATGGTTTGTACTAGCTCTAAAAGTTGGATCTTCTTCAGCTAACTTTTGTAAAGCTAGAGCCATTTTGTCCTGATCAGCTTTTGATTTTGGTTCAATAGCAAGTTCAATAACTGGTTCTGGGAAAACCATTGATTCAAGAATACAAGGTTTCTTTTCATCACATAAAGTATCACCTGTTGTTGTATTTTTAAGACCTACAGCAGCAGCGATATCACCAGCCCATACCTCACTAATTTCCGTACGTGTATTAGCGTGCATTAGTAAGATACGACCAATTCTTTCCTTAACATTTTTAGTAGCATTTAAAACATATGATCCACTCTCTAAATGACCAGAATAAACTCTGAAGAAAGTTAAACGTCCAACAAATGGATCAGTCATAACCTTAAATGCTAAAGATGCAAATGGTTCTGAATCAGATGGATGACGAGCTATCTCTTTACCATCTAAATCAACACCTTTAATTGATTCAACATCAGTTGGTGCTGGTAAATAATCGATAACAGCGTCTAGGGCTTGTTTAACACCCATATTACCTAAAGCTGTACCGCAAAGAACTGGGAAGAATTTAACTTCTAGAGTACCTTTACGAATAGCACATTTGATTAAATCGACACTTACTTCTTCGCCTTCTAGATACTTTTCCATTAATTCATCATCAAATTCAGCTACCGCTTCAATTAATTCTATTCTCTTTTGTTCAACAATATCCTTTAAATCTTCAGGAATATCGATAACTTGTGCATTTTCGTGCTCCTCACCATCGAAATGATAAGCAGTACGTGTAACTAAATCAACAACCCCATTGAATTCATTTTCTGCTCCAATAGGCCATTGAATTGGTTTAGCGTTTACTCCTAAACGACTATCAATAGTTGATAAACTATATTCAAAGCTTGCTCCCATCTTATCCATTTTATTACAGAAAATCATACGAGGTACTTTGAATTCTGTTGCTTGACGCCAAACAGTTTCAGTTTGTGGCTCAACACCAGCTTGTGCATCTAATAGAGCAATAGCTCCATCTAGAACACGAAGTGATCTTGATACCTCTATAGTGAAATCAACGTGTCCTGGAGTATCAATAATATTTAAACGTGTACCCTTCCAAAAAGCTGTTGTAGCAGCTGAAGTAATAGTTATACCACGCTCTTTTTCTTGCTCCATCCAGTCCATTTGTGACTCACCATCGTGAGTTTCACCAATTTTATGGGTTTTACCGGTATGAAATAGCACACGTTCAGTAAAAGTTGTTTTACCTGCATCAATATGAGCCATAATACCGATATTACGAGTTTTCTCTAAACTATATTCACGAGCCATACTTTATTTCCTTTCCTATTATAATTACCAACGATAATGAGCAAATGCTTTATTAGCCTCTGCCATTCTGTGAGTATCCTCACGTTTCTTAACAGCTGCTCCTACTCCATTAGAAGCATCAATTATTTCATTAGCAAGATTTTCAGCCATTGAATGACCACCACGTAATCTTGCATATTGAACTAACCAACGAAGTGCTAGAGCTTGACTACGATCAGCTTTAACTTCAATTGGTACTTGGTAGTTAGCACCACCAACACGTCTTGATTTAACTTCCAAAGCTGGTTTAATATTTTCCATAGCCTTTTCAAAAACTTCCATTGGTTCTTGATTAGTCTTTTCTTTAACCATATCGAAAGCATTGTACAAAATCTTTTGCGCAATACCTTTTTTACCATCTAACATTATACTATTAATTAACTTTGTAACTAATTTTGAATTGTATATTGGATCTGGTAAAACATCTCTTTTAACGGCACGTTTTTTACGCATATTTATCCTCCTTTACTTTATTATTGTTTATTATTTATTATCTTTTGGTTTTTTAGTACCATATTTAGAACGACCTTGGCGACGGTTTTCAACACCAGCAGTATCTAAAGTACCACGAATAATGTGATAACGAACACCGATAAGATCCTTAACACGGCCACCACGAATCATTACAACGCTGTGTTCTTGTAAATTATGACCTTCACCAGGAATATAAGAAGTAACTTCCATTCCATTAGAAAGTCTAACACGGGCATACTTACGTAATGCAGAGTTTGGCTTTTTAGGTGTCATTGTTCCAACACGAGTACATACCCCACGTTTTTGTGGAGAGTTTTGATTTGTTTGTTTCTTGTCCTTGCTGTTATATCCAATTCCTAAAACTGGTGATTTACTCTTACGTGTTTTATTTGATCTACCTTTTCTAACTAATTGATTAATAGTTGGCATATTTTTCTCCTTTCTTTTAGCTAGGATGCTAGCCTAGTTTTCTTTGCACACTCCCAGGTGTTTCATATTCTCTCTTAATTAAGGATTTGCAAAGGCAAATCCCAATTAAAAACGCATAAATAATATAACACTTATTCATACGTTTGTCAACAATCTTTTTTTATTATTTTTTTAAAATTATAAACTTGATTCTTCAATGCTAAATAAACTACGTATAGATGGGTTCTTAATGAAGTCATGGACCAAAAAAAGCCATATGACAAAGAAAATAGCTAATATAACAAAATATCTTGTTATCGTTGTATCCTTACTCATAATACCACCTCACCCACGATATTCTAATAACTATACAATTTAATTGTACCCTATTTTTCGGCTTTTTTCAACAAAATAAATAAATTATCTATTATTTCTCTACATTATATGCTTAATATTTATCAAAGAAATATACTTTTTAATAAAAAAGTCAAAATGTTTTAAACATTTTGACTTTCTAATTATTCTGTTCTTAAAGCTTCAACTGGATCTTTACGAGAAGCAATACGTGATGGTATTAAACCAGCTATAACCGTTAGTAACATACTAATACATACTAAAATGATAGCGCCGACATAAGGCAATTTAGATATGTTATGAACATCGGTCATATTTCCAATTACTATATTGATTGGAATATTTAAAAGAAGAGTTACGCCAATACCAATTAAACCAGCTATTAAGCCGACAATGAATGTTTCAGCATTGAAAACACGAGAAATATCTTTTTTAGAAGCACCAATACTTCTTAAAATACCAATTTCTTTTGTTCTTTCTAATACACTAATGTAAGTTATAATACCAATCATAATTGATGAAACTATAAGAGATATTGATACAAAAGCCATTAAAACATAACTGATAATATCAATAATAGTTGTAATACTAGACATCATTAAGCCAACATAATCAGTATAATTAATAACATCTTCCTCTTTGACTTTATCATTATATTTCTCAATTAGCTTTGTAATTTCTTCCTTTGATTCAAAATCTTTTGGATAAATATTGATTCGACTTGGTTTATCGATGTTAACAACACCAAAAGATTTCATATTATCATCGTATGTCGCACCATAAGTATCCATATAATTTGATATGACACGAGCTAACTCTTCTTGCGATAAAGAAGCTAAATATTTTTGTTGTTCAGCTGATAATTGAGTAATATCAAATTCTTCATTAGGATCTCTAAATTTACCACCCGAAAGCACATTAACTTGATCATTAGCTTTTTGTTCCTTAACAATATCAGTATTATTAATCTTATCAATAACATAAGTGGTTAAAGAATGAAGATAGCCAATTTCACCATGACTTAACTCAACAACAGCTTCAGGATTAGGTTTGATAATACCGACAACTTTAATTTCTTCAGCTTTATCAACAACTTTCTTCATATAATCTTTGTCATCTTTTTTATTAACCCAAATCTTACCATTCTTTTCATAGTAATCAGTATTTAAAACCAATTTAAAAGTTAAATCTAAAATTTCATCATAAGTATAAGAGGATGGTTCAAAATCAATGGTCTCACCATCTACCATTCTCTTAAGAAGACCTTCAATTTCTTCTTGATCTTTTAATCCTAATGTATAAAGTGTATAATCACTAACCTCATTATTTTCATTCATAATAAGGACAACTTCATTATATTTTTGTGGAAAACGACCAGCTACGACATCATATTGTGACTTTAAAAGTTCTTCATTATTCAATAGTTCACGCCACATATCGTATTGTGAATCAACCATTTGAAGAGTTCCGTTAGTACTATCTGTAAAACCAATCTTTTCCATAACGGGACTAGGATTTACTTGGATAGGTCCTTTAGAGGTATCGGAACTATATAATTGTAAATTTAAAGCATAAGAATATTGAATATCATTAACTAATTCTTTAATATCTTTATCGCTATCTAAATAAGCTTTAAATTTTTCCAAGTTATTTGCTTTTATTTTAG
>CANRPL010000066.1 GCA_947632495.1 uncultured Bacilli bacterium | reverse complement strand
CGTTCTTATTTTAACAGGAATTGTTCGTTTCCTAATGGCACTTTTCTCATCACGCAAAGATGGTGGTTCAGAACTTGGAACTTACTTTTCTAGCATTATATTAGTCGGTGTCGGCATTTTTATCGTATTTAAATCCGATGTTATCATTCTTGCTTTAAGTTTAATGATTGGTGCCTTTTTAATATTTATGGGTATTGAACGATTAATTTTAGGGGTTGCTGTTCGTCAAATTGATAAGACAGGATCAACAATCTTTCTTGTTGAAACGGCCTTAATAATGCTTGTCGGAGTTATCATTTTAACTCAAAAATTTAATCAATTTATTGGCCTATTCTTAATCATCTATGCTGTATCAGAATTAGTTAGCTATATCTACTATACGACCCAGAATAAAGATTACTCATCGGTCTTAAATAAAAAGATAACCAAAGAAATGAAAGAAAGTACCGCTAAAGAGGCTATTATTGAAGAAACGAAAGAAGATTAATATCTTCTTTTTTTTAAATATTTTATAAAAAAAGCTAATAAAAATGATATAATAGAAATAATTAATTTTTAAAAGGAGGATTTATGCCACGAAAAAAGAGTAATATTTATACCTTACTAACGAATTTTGATCAAGATATGGGAACTATCTATACTGAAGGTGAAATACTAGCCGCTATAGAAAATTTACCTGATAGTCTTAAAGAAAAGGTAAAAGCTGTCTATGGAGATACATACCATGACGTTATTTTAGATGTCGATGAAAAAATAGCGAAGAGTGTCGCTACTTCAATTATTCCTCGACTAAAAAAAACGATAAGAGAAAATCACTTATCTAACATAGTACCAGCTTCACCTGAACCTAAAGATGTAGAAACGAATAAACATACCATCACTAAAAGACGTAAATATTATACCGATACAAGTGTTATGCCAGCAGATATTAAAACGTCATTAGATCCAATCGAAGTTATAAAAGAGGTTATTAAAACCCAAACATTAAGTGAAGTTGAAGACTTTTTAACACCGGAAGAGGGTATTTTATTAGTCTTAAGATTAGGAACATCAAGATTAGGTACTTATTCACCATCCTTATTAGCTAAAATGTTTAATATGTCTTTAGATGATGTTAATACAACTTTACAACTTGCAATAGAACGTTATACGGCTTATTTAGATAGTTTAGTAACAAAGGACTATCAAAAAGTAAATAAATAGTAAAAGGTGAGAGTATGAGTAAGAAAAAAAACAAAAAGAGTAAGATTGTTACCCCTATTGTACCAACCATCAGTCTTCATGATCGTCATGATTTAATCACTAAATATCTTCATAAATATCAACGCTTTTCTTGTTTAACAGAAGAAGTATTAAATCAATTGTTAGATGAGTTAGATAATAAAGCATCAGCTTTGGAATTAAGTTTTGCTTTAGATCAAGCTATCAATTTGTATCTATGTCAAAAAGTTAAAGAAGAAGATGAGATGGATATTGTTATTTTACTTGAAGAACATTATCGTATGGCTTTTACGATGGTATTAAAAAAGATGCAGGTTAAAGAATCTAAACTTAATGATTTACTAGAAGATATTTTACTTTTGGTAATTGATACTTATGATGGCCATGAATCTTTTAGTATTTATTTTGCTAAAGTAGCTCGTAATTATTTAAAAAAGGAAGAAGATACTTCTAAATTGGCTAAAATATCAACCGCTCTTAAAACTTTACCACTAAAGGATACCATTGATGATTTAACTTTCATTGGTAATCGTTTAGGACTAATTCATTATGTTTCATTAGATGATGAAGCGTTTGCTAAATTTATAATCTATTATTATGGCTTTAATGGTGGTTATGTAACTGATGAAGCAATTAAAGAAGAATTACATCTTCAAGATGCTACTTTTAATGAATATTTAAAGAGAAGTTATCGTCTATTAAATAATCGTTTTAAAGATCAACTTGGTATAATTAAAGAAGTAGGTTACCAAAAGGTTAAATAAAATATTTCATTTGAGATATTTTATTTTTTTTGGGTCGTATTTTCTTCTTTAATAGTCGGGATTAAGGCGTCTAAATTATTATCAAATGTCGGTTCTGTACCTTTTAAATAATAAAACATAGTAGGCTTTTTAGTTTTCTTGGTCGCTACCTTACCACTAATTGGATCAACTAATACTCCGACGACATTATCAGGTATTTCATACCAATTATCATCTTTATCAGCTAGATATTCTTCAACAATATCACGCCACATGTGACGTAGATCTTTACCATTATATATTTCAGAAACAGTATTATCATCATAGCCACTCCAAAGTCCAACGACAATATCTGCGTTATAACCAAAGACTAAATGATCAGTATCTGTAGTTCCAGTCTTAATCGCATATTTGTGCTTGAGACTACTTGTCAAATCGTAACAAGTAGGATAATTATAATCAATAAAATTATAATTATAGGTACTAGTTAAATTTTCATTCATTATATAAGCTAGTGAAGAATTTAATACAGCTTCGACCTTATTATCATTTTCATAGAGAATATTACCATTCATATCTTCAACTTTACTAATTAAGCTAGGTTGAACACGATTACCTAAATTAGCTAAAGAAGCATAGGCGGTAGTGACATCGATAAGGCTCATCTCTTCACTACCTAATGCTAAAGATGGAATGGCTTCTATTTTAGATGTTATACCAACTCTTTTTAAAATGTTAACCATCGTCTCTTCGCCTAAAAAGAGATGGGTTTTAACAGCGTAGATATTGTCACTATAGGCAAGTGCTGCTGGCATGGAAATAGCTTTATTACCATAGTTATTATTATAATTAGATGGACTATATGTCTTATTTTCGGCAAAGACAAAAGTTGTTTTTTCACTAGTAAAAGTAGTCGAAGCGGTAAACCCATTTTCTAATCCGGCATAATAAAGAAATGGTTTTAAAGTTGATCCCATTTGTCTCGTTGCTTTCGTCGCTCGATTAAACTCGCTTGTAGCGTAATCTCTACCACCTGTGAGCGCTATAATATGACCACTTTTAGGTTCCATCATAATGGTAGCGATCTGTGTCTTATCATTAGTAATATTTTTATCCATTGCTTTTTCTAAAATATTTTGCGCATTTTGATCAAAATAAGTATATATTTTAAGTCCACCAGTCTCTAAAAAAGAAGAGGGGATTTCTTCTATGCCTTGTAATTCAGATGTGACAGCATCTTTATAATACATAATTGTTTTAGAGCTATCATTAACAAAATTACCATAATAAGTTAATTCTTCAGCGTAGGCTTTATCTTTTTCTTCTTCCGTTATATATTTATTTTTTACCATCGAATTTAAAATAAGCAATTGCCTTTTTTTAGCGTTTTCGATATTCGCAATAGGGGAATAATTACTTGGTGATTTGGGTATTCCAACTAAAATACTAGCTTCCGCTAGACTTAAATCTTTAGCGTTTTTATGAAAATAATATTGACTAGCTTTTTCGATACCATATATACCACCATAGTTAATTGTATTTAAGTAGGCTTCTAAAATATCATCTTTACTATATTGTGATTCTAATTGAATTGTTAACCAAGCTTCCTTTAATTTACGTTGCCAAGTTTTTTCAAAAGATAAAAAAAGATTTTTAGATAGTTGTTGACTAATAGTTGAAGCGCCTTGTAAAGTCTTTCCACTTTTAGCGTTAACATATAGACTTTTAAGAATACGTAAGAAATCAAAACCGGAATGTTTATAAAAGTTTTTATCTTCAATTGATATTGTCGCGTTGATAACGTTATTAGATATCTCTTTTAATGATATCCATTTATCGTTCATACTTTCAATTAATTTACCATTACTATCATAGATATAATACTTATTAGCTGATGTAATTGGTAGTTTATCTTTATAACGGGCAACAACATATATACCAAGATAAAAAATCATCATTAAACTGACCATAACAAGGCCTATTTTTAAGATAAATTTTAGCTTTTTCATCCTATCACTCAATTCTAATTTTATTATTAGAAAAAAAATAGAAAATATAAGTGCAATTTAGATAAAAGTATGCTATAATGTTTGGGAGTTGATATTATGGCTAAAAAACAAATTACGACAGTTCTTAAAACAAGTGATGAGATAGTAAAAAAAGAGTATGTTGGAATTGTTAGTAATAATGCTATTAAATTTATAGATGATGATATTATCGTCAGTTTAAATTGGCATGATGACAGCTTGACGATGACGAGAGAAAATGATCAGTATCAACTTACAATGAATTTTATTGCGGATAAGAAAACAAAAGGTATCTATCTTTTAAAACAAGAACAGGTAACTTTAGATTTAGATATTGTAACGGACAAATTAATTATTGATGATAGAATTCAAGTTCAATATTCTTTAGATGGTGAATCTAAAGAGTATGTGATTACAATAGGAAGTGACATATGATAGAAGAATTGGAAACGTTTATTACCGATAACACCAAATTATGTGGTTATGATGTTGTTAAAATGCATGTTATCAAGTCTAATCGACCAGATTTATGTGACTATCAATGTGATGACGTTTTTAAATTAGCTAAAACATTTCATAAAAAGCCTATGGAAATAGGTAAAGAAATTGTTAACGCTATCAATAATCATAGTAATTTTGCTGATTATTTTAAACAAGTTGAATTTGTTCAACCTGGCTTTATTAATATGGTCTTAAGTGATAAATTTATTAATCGCCATATTAAAAATATCTATGCTTCTAATACTTATGGTATTGTTAAGGCAGATAAGAAAGAGACATTTGTTTTAGACTATGGTGGACCTAATGTAGCTAAACCATTACATGTTGGCCATATGCGAACAGCTATAGTCGGTGAATCGATTAAAAGAATTATTGCTTATAAAGGACATCAAGTAATCAGTGATATCCATTTAGGTGATTATGGTCTTCAAATAGGAGAAGTAATCTATGGTATCCTAAAAGAGGGTAAGACGATTGATGATATTGATATTACCTTACTTGATCGCCTATATCCTGAAATAAGTGCTTTATGTAAAGAAAATGATACTATTAAAGAAGAGTGTGCGACCATAACTAAAGAATTACAAGATGGTAACGAAGAATATCGTAAGTTATGGAAGAAAATAATGGAAGTATCCGTTTCCGATATGAAAAAAATATATGATTATCTAGATGTCCATTTTGATTATTGGTATGGAGAATCAGATGCTTATCCATATTTAGATGAAGCAAGAGATATTCTAAATCGTCATAATTTATTACAGGAAAGTGAAGGAGCTTTAATTGTCGATGTCGCTCGTCCTGACGATAAAAAAGAATTACCACCTCTTTTATTTCAAAAGAGTAATGGTGCTTATCTATATGCTTCAACTGAAGTTGCGACGATTGTTGCGCGTATGAAACAGTTTAATCCTGACCATGTTTTATATGTTGTTGACAATCGTCAGTCACTACATTTTGAACAGGTTTTTAGAACATGTGATATGGCTAAAATTATCGCATATAATAAGTTAGAATATTTGGGTTATGGAACCGTTAATGGTGAAGACGGTAAGCCATATAAAACGCGTAGTGGAGACGCTCCTAAATTACAAAATCTATTTGATCAAGCTCGTGACATTTTAGTTAATAAAAAAGAAATGAGTCCTGATATTAATGATAGTGATATTAATAAAATAGTTAATTCCATCTTAAAGTTTGCTGATTTACAAAATAATCGTGAACGTGATTATATCTTTGATATCAGTAAATTTTCCGAGGTTATTGGTAAGACAGGTCCATATATCTTATACACCTATTTGCGTATTCGTAAAATTATTGATGCTGCTAGTATAGAAGAAGATAAATTGACTAATACTATTTATAATGTGTATGATCGTGACTTACGATTAAAAATACTAGATTTACCTTGGGCTTTTGATAATGCATTTACTAATCGCATGCCAAATTTTATCGCAGAATATTTGTACGACTTGTGTGTTTTAACCAATGCTTTTTATCAAAACAAT
>CANRPL010000065.1 GCA_947632495.1 uncultured Bacilli bacterium | reverse complement strand
TATAATTACATTTTAACTATATTATATTGCTTTCTATTTTTTATTTATTTTTGTCTCACATCATTTACAATTATACAATAAAAGAAGTATAACTTATTTTACTTCTTTAATTTTTAATGATAAATTGTAAATTTTTAGATGTAGCTTTACCCTCTTTACTAATATCATAATTTTCATATATACCTAAAACAGTTAATCCTACTTTATTAGCTATAGTAACTATTTCATCAATACTAAATATTCTAAAAAGGTGTTGATCATGAAATTCATCGCCAGCAACATTGAAGGTAATGTCAGTTATTTCCTGTTCAATATCGGGGTTATAATTCCAAGTCATAGTTCTCGTCATATCGCCAAAAGTATCGGTTTTACTTCCTGATTTTTGAGGATTATGTAAATCGATAATAATCGTTCCATTAGGCTTTAATATCCTTTTTAGATTAGTTAAAGCTTTTTCTAATTCATCAATATTCTTTAGATGATTAATTACAGCGAACATTGAAATTATAATATCATATTGTTCATTAATATCAATATCTAAAAGATTTTGACAATATAAATTACCTTTGAGACGCTTTTTAGCCTCCGATAACATTTCTTGATTTAAATCTAGGCCATCAACAACATAGCCTTGGACTTCTAACTTTTCAGCATGCTTTCCAGTTCCACAGCCAACATCAAGTATTTTATTTCCCACTTCAATAAAATGGGAAATAAAATTAACCTCCTTATCATAACTTTTATTTTGATAAAAAAGATCATAATATTTAGCAAACTCTTTATACTCTAGCATTAAATATCAACCTTTCATAATGAATTAATCATATTGTAGCACAATCAATTATTTTTAACAATTTACTTGATTAATCTTAAGAATTTTAATATCATATAACTAGCAGAGGAGTAATGTTATGATTGAATTAAAAAATGTAAGTAAGACATACAAGTCTAAAAAAGGGTTAAAGACTAAAGCTTTAGATGACATTTCACTTAAATTTAATAACAAAGGAATGACCTTTATTCTCGGTAAAAGTGGTTCTGGGAAATCAACTTTACTTAATATTTTAGGCGGTCTAGATAAATATGATAGTGGCGATATGATTATTTTAGGCAAGAGTTCAAAAAAATTTAATCAAGCCGATTTTGATTCTTTTCGAAATACCTATGTTGGATTTGTTTTCCAAGAATTTAATATTTTAGAAGACTATGATGTATATGAAAATATTGTTCTAGCTCTTCAACTTCAGCAAAAGGAAATTAAGGAAAAAGAAATTGATAACTTACTTGATAAGCTTGAATTAACTGATTTAAAAAAGCGAAGAGTAAATGAGCTATCAGGTGGTCAAAAACAAAGAGTCGCTATCGCTAGAGCTCTAATCAAAAATCCCAAAATCATTTTAGCTGATGAACCAACTGGTAATTTAGATAGCAAAACTGGAAAACAAGTTCTTGATTTACTAAAAGAAATCAGTAAAGAAAAACTCGTTATCATCGTTTCACATGATGAAGAATCAGCCCAAAAATATGGTGATCGTATTATTGAAATAAGTGATGGAAAAGTTATTAATGATACCAATAATAAAACTACGGAAATAAAAACAGAATATCAGACAATAAAGTCACATCTACCTTTCAAAGACAGTTTTAAATTAGGACTAGGAAGTTTACGCCATAAAAAGATTAAACTTTTCTTCACTATTTTATTAACTATTATCAGTCTAGGCTTCTTTAGTGCCTCTGATACTTTATTTCACCGTGATATACCGCTTGCTCACTCTAGACTTCTTTTAGATAAAAAAGAAAAAAATCTTATTTTAAATCAATATCAGATGATAAAAAAGGAACGCACTGATGTGAGCGTTGAGATATCGGAAGATAATTTAAAAGATATAAAAAACACCATTAAAGAAGAATCTTTTAATATTTATGAATTAAATTCTAGATTTTCTTTATATGATTTATTACATATAAGTAATGATGATATAGATTATTCCCTATACTATAGAGATTTCAATATCAACTTCATAACTACTGATGACGTTAATAAAATTGTTGATGAAAAAATAATTGGTCGTAACGCTAAAGCCGCAGATGAAATGGTAATATCTAATTTTTTAGCCGATAATATCATTAAATATGGTGTCAATGTACATGAAGTAACGTCTAACAAAAAAGATAAACATTATTTTAAACCACAAAATTATGAAGACATCATTAACTCTAATTATACTTTCTATATGGGAGATCAAAATAAAGTTAAAATTGTTGGAATTGTAAGTTATGATTTGAGCAAATATGAAAAATTAAAAGCACTTAATGGTTATACGCAAATGACTTCACAGGATGATGACCTTTATAATAAACTATTAGACAAAATAGATGATACATATAATCACATTTTCGTAACCGAAGATTTTATCAAGAATCTCACTTTCTCTGATGATAATCATTTCATAAATATCTATGATTATCAATTAGTAACTACCAATGAAAATAATAGTAATAGTCAAACTACCCATACTGAAACCAATGGTAATACTGTCGTAGTTCAAAGCTATGAAACAACAACTGAAAATTATAATCCCGACTCTTTTTCAGCTTTAAAAAATACAATTGAATATTTTGATGGAAAAAAGTGGGTTAAGACAGATCATTTAGAAGATAACACCATCATATTGAGTTTAGACAAAATAGCTGAATTTTATGATTATTCCAATAAATTAGACGATTATCGATCTAAACAAATAGAAAAAATAGGATTCGAAAAATGGAATCAAAAAGAAGAATCATATAATAAGAAATTTTTCGAAAGTTATGTCAATAGTCATAATATTATTGGTCGTAAAATATCCCTTAAAGTTTCCTATAGCTATTATAGTGACGAAGAAAAAGCCAATTATAAAGATCTTACTATTATTGGAGTATTGAAACAAAGTAATGAAGATAAACCAATTTATGTATCTGACAATATCGCAAACGAGTATAAAACGAAACAATTATATCTAGGTGGCGTTTTAATACCTATTAAAAATGTTAACGATACTAAAAATATCTTAAGAAAATATCATTATAATAATGAAGTCATGGCTACAACAAAGTATTCTGAAGAAATATATTATATTGAAGAGTTTACTCACGAATTTGATAAATTATTACTATACATGAGTCTAGTTTTCTTTGCTTTCACCATTGTTTTAGCTAGTAACTTTATTGTTAATAGTATTCAATATCGCAAAAAAGAAATTGGTGTTTTAAGAGCATTAGGTGCGACAAGCTTGGATGTTATTAAGATTTTCTTATGGGAAGGCTTAACAATTGCTTTCATATCTAGTACGTTTGCCTCTATCCTTCTAGTATTCTTCACTGGTTTCTGTAATGACATATTAATCAATCAGGCTCATATGGTAATCGGACTATTCACCCTTGGATTTAGACAATTTGCCGTTATCTTTATTATGTGTTTCATGGTCTACATTATCGCGTCCATTATTCCGATTAAAAGGATAGCCAAAATGAAACCTATTGATGCAATTCTAAATAAATAGCATACAAAAAAAATCACATCGCATTGATGTGATTTTATTTTACAATCCAAGCTGTTGGATGCCATCTCTCTCCTGTTACACCATAACCAACAGGTTTATTTACTATCTTATCTTTTTCCACAAGAATAGCTGAAGCACCACCATCTAAATTAGACGCATTATATACCTTATAACGTTGTAAAACTTTGATTATTTCTTTATATGAAGCGCCACCACGATATCCGCCACGATTACCATTACCATCGATGGTTACAAACAAGACAATACCATCACGACGTTGCGCAATGATTGTTCGAGGATGAACACCACCGCCATTACCTTTAATCGTCATACTTTTACCATTAACAATTAAAAATGGTCCAAATTGAACAGCATCAACGATACCATTTTTTATAGCTTGATCAGCAGACGTTTTGGTCAAAACAAGTTTATGTTCTTTATTAAATCCAATAAAGCCTTTGCCCCAACCATTACCTATTCCACGCCATACAACCTTGCCATTATGAATAACAATTCCTGTAGCGCGAGATCCATCACCATGAGCTTTAGGATCTTCAAAGCCACTTGCGTTAATACCTACTAAAGCATTGTTATTCTTAACAATCGTTTTTATTGTATCTCCTTGACGTCCAAAGTTTTTAGCTAAAGCAAGCTTAATACGTGAAGGATCATATACTACAGTTATGTAATAAGTATTTTTATTTTCTTTAAAAGAGAAAATTTTATAAACATCATTACCTTCATCTTTTTTTAAGATTTGTTCTTCATATTTTGATTCATAATTTTGTGTCTCATAACTACCAATTACAATCGCATCAGTATCTGTTGCTTCATCTATTTCGACAATTGTATTTTCTCTTAACACTTTACTAATAGTTGGTTCATTATAAATCATTCGAGCTAAATACTTATGTTCCATAGTTGACATCGCTGTCGTTATTAGAAAATCTCTGAAGCCATGAAATGGCCCATAAGCTAAACCAAGGCATCCTAAAGCACCTAAATCCAAAAAGCCTAAAAGAAGAACTAGCCATAATCCTCTTTTAGATTTCTTCTTTTTCTTTTGCTTTTTAGAATTATCATTATCGACATCATGAGCTTTAACTTTTTCTTTACTACTCATTATTACCACCTACTACATATGGATTATTAATAGTTCCTTTTCCTTCTTTAATCTCTAAAGTAGTTTTTAAAGAAATAACAGGATAAATATCTAATAAATTGTTATAATTAATTGTCGCTAAAAAGCTATCTTTAGATATACTATAAATATTATTTCCACTCATATTTAACAAATAACTATTAGGAACACTGGTAATGAAGTAATCACCAATAGATAATAACCCAACATAACTATTGACAGTTGTTTTTTCAACTTCATTATAATCTAAATGATAATCGCCAATATTCCATTTAGTCATAGCTAAATCGTCCTTATTTAAGGCACTTAAATAAGTATTATTTAAATAATATCCCAAATCATCTTTATTTGCAAATCCATAAACATTAGTTTTTTTAGAGAAGATATGTTGCTCATCTAATTTATCTAATTTTAATAATTTAACAACTTGGTTCTTTTTCGATACAACTCTAAAATTTTGCTCATTATATTTAACATATTCGCCAATATATAAGTCATTTAAAGTCTTTGGTTGACGATCTTGAACAACATAGGGATTATTTTCCTTACCATTACCAGAAATATATGCTTTATAACCATTTAATTCAATAATAGGTCTAATTCCTAAAAAATCTTCATAGTTATTTGTTGCTTTAATGTCACCATCAGCGTCAATAATAAAGCCTTGATTATCATCAGCAATCCAGAAAGGTTCACCAATAAGATAACTTTTATTAGCGCCTACTTTTTGATACAATTCCTTATTTAATAAATAAACTTTATCACTGGTCAAACTAGTACGATCGACATCTTTCAAAAAGACATTTGCTAGCCAGCTCTTAACATTTGATTGAGAATAATCACCCGTATAACCATATTTTAAGCTTGTAACTGGCTCATCAGATATTAGATAAAGACTATTACTATCTAAATATAAAATGCGATATAAGATACCACTAAATAATAAATAATTATTAGTTGCATCCTCTCTAAAATAGTAACTGTCACCATCTTTTAATAATCTATTTTGAACAAGATTATCTTCATCAGTTAAATAACCAATCATACTATAAGATATGTCATTAGGTTTATGTTCTTTAACATAAAAATGAACTAAACGATATCCATAATAAATGACCATAAAGCTAATAAAAGCGACACTACACCAAATAAATATTTGTCTAATATGTATTTTTAAAAACTTAAAAAACTTCTTCATAATAACTCCACATCAAAATACTTTCCTAATCATTTTAGCACATATGCATCAATAAAACAAGAAATTATAAATTTTAAATTAATGAACCTTTGTAGTGTTACAATTGATGTGAGACCTCAAATATACAAATAAAGCGATAAATCTGTTAAAATGTAATTTGAAACAA
>CANRPL010000064.1 GCA_947632495.1 uncultured Bacilli bacterium | reverse complement strand
CGATGGATAAAACTACGATCTATTTTTAATTTATCAGATATAAGTTCAATCTCTTTAATAAAAGATAAAAGTTTAAATTGTTCTTTATTTTGAGCTTGCGCGGCTGTTCTTAAAAAGTCTGCATTACTTACACCCTCTATTTCAATCGGCGCTTGCATCGTTAAAAAGATACCTAAACGAGCTCTTTCATCAGTCGTTTTATGCAACAAACTTTCACCATCAAAAGTAATATCACCATTTAAAATAGTGTAAGTATCATCACCCATAATAACTTTTGATAAAGTACTCTTGCCGGTTCCATTTGGTCCCATTATAACATGTGTCTCACCGCTCTTGATTTCTAGATTAAAATCATCAAGGATAACCCGTTCACCTATTGCTACAGTTAAATTACTAATTTTTAAGGTATGCATAAAACCATCTCCAATGTTAATTATACTAAAAATACTATTAAAAATAAAGTAAAAACCTATAAGTATTACCTATAGGTTATCTAACTAATTCATAAACATGTGGATTTTCAATCGTCTCACTAGTAACAATTAATTTCTTATATGGTGCACTAGCTGTTTGAAGAGCAAATTGTGCTTTTATCAAACTATTGTTGACTCTTTCATCTAAACCACGAAAACCACTTTGACGAGCGATAGCCTCATCACAAAGGCGTTCACGATATGAAGGAGTAAAATCAATCGTAATACCAAAATCACGTAAATAAGCTTTACTTTTTAAAGCTATAGGTGATAATTTACCTCTCTCTAAATTATCGAGTAACATTTTTTTCGTAATAGGATGATATTGTCTAAATAAACTCCAACGGCCAACAAATTCTTTCGTCATCCCATATTCACATAGCTCATCAATAGTTAAAAG
This sequence comes from uncultured Bacilli bacterium, assembly GCA_947632495.1. Lineage (GTDB taxonomy): Bacteria > Bacillota_I > Bacilli_A > RF39 > UBA660 > UBA5578. The sequence continues at coordinate 5,357 of CANRPL010000064.1, read as the reverse complement.
ACGTTCTTTATCCTCTATTTCTTGAACACTACTAAAGCCTAAAGCGTGTGACGTTTTTGCAAATATCTGTTCAAAGGCTCCTCCACCGGCGATAGTCATCATACTTGTATCAATAATAGCTTTATTACCATATTTATCAACATCAATCGCAAAACGATTACCTTCAATTAACTTAAGTAATGCTTGTTGCGCCCCAATATCACTAACATCATTACCATGAGCAGCTATTTTATCTGCTTCATCTAAAAAGATAATAGCGCGCTCTGCTTTCTTGGTATCTTTATCACATAAATAATATAGATCAACCAAAATATCAAGAACGCTTTTTCCCTTATATCCTTCTTGGGTAATCATATTACAGTCAATAGTGATAACCGGTACTCCTAAAATATCCGCTAAAAGTTTAAATAAAAGACTTTTACCACTACCTGTTTGACCGATAATAAAAGGTTTAATAATCTCTTTAGGATCTGTAGCTTGCATATTTGAGACAACAATACTAACAATATCTTGAACAATATCATCTTGACCAATTAAACTACTTGTAATAGTCTCATAAATCTCTTTTGTATTATACATTGAAACAGGGATTGGTTTATCACCTAAAACATCATTATAAGTTACGGATTTAGGTTGTTGATTAGCTTCCTTTTTTTTCTTTTTCATAGCGTCTATTTCTTGCTTTGTAGCTAATACTGGTTGACCATAAGCTGCTCCAATATGACGTCCATCAAAACTTGTTTGAATTGCTGATAAATTATTTTTAGGATCTTCTACTAATCTTTTTGTCGCATTAGCGCGATTAACAAAAGCGCCTAGAACTCTTCTTACATCGCTTAATCGCTTATATCCTAAAATAGTTTTAAGTTGAGTACTTGTAAGTAAAACTGTACCTTCTCCCTCTTTAGTAGCGTAAGTAACAGGTTCGGTTAAGGCTTTAATTTGTTTCTTATCAAGAGGCATAATATCAATAAATTTATGTTCACTATCAACACGACCAAATAAAACAAAATTTTTAATTTCCTCATAATAATTAGATAATGCTTCATATTCATTAGCTAAATGATAACGATCTTTTAAATCAAGTGCTGATATATCAAAAAAATAAGTTAAATCTTGACTAGGATTAGTAATGATTTCATATGAATCACAGGGATTATAGGTATTACCAGTATCATCAATAAACAAATGGTCTTCCGATGAAACACTTCCTTCACCATAATTACATGGTGTGAAAAGGAAAAAATCATCACAGATACTCTGACGACGATAATAAATAACAAAAACTCTTGATGACTTTATCATACCATCACTTCCATAGTTAAATATTATATACTATTTGTTATTAATTAACAACAAAAAAATAGATTTTCATCTATTTTTTAAAAGATAACCAAACAATTGATATATAATTAGAAAAAGTGAAGATAAGTAACGATAAGCTAAAGTATCACTTATTATTTTAACATCATCAATTTCTTCTTTAGTGATTAGTTGGTGTCTTTTTAGTTCTAAACAAGCACGGATGGAAATATCTTTTTCAGCCTTTAAAGTTAGAACATGGAAAAGGAAAATGATAAACATGACACTTATAGCAAGTTCAATATAGCGAAAAGAACCACTTATAATAGCGATAATTAATCCAACATAACTAATTAAAGTAAGAATGTTGACTGTTGTTAAAAGGAGATTTCTTAATTTTAAAAGAAAAGACTTATTCTTATTTTTGATAGCGGTAGCGGCCGTTTCAGCAGCCACTACCAGCGCCATAAGTGAATCTCCATGAAATATAGGTTTACTAAGACGAACAACCTTTCTGGTATTATCATAATTATCCGTTAATTCACCTTTTATTTCAACAATATAGACATTGTCTAATTTGTTTTTGGCTAATATTTTTTCCGCTACTTCTACCCCACTAAGATTACTGGCATTACCAACCTGGCGATATTTACGATATACACTAAATAATTTAATAAACGTGTAAAAAGATATACCAAAGGTTATAAAAGCCATTAAACCTAATATAATTGCATCCATAATTATCTCCTATTTTATTTCGTATTTAGTACCCTCTCGAGTATCAGTTAAAATAATACCTTTTTCTTCTAATTCATTACGTATTTGATCAGCTAAAGCAAAATTTTTATCTTTTTTAGCTTGTTTACGTTCTTCTATTTTTTCTTCAATATAACTTATTAACTCTTCATCAGCTTCCGATACATTATCATTTTCTAATAAATCTAAAGATAATACTTCATCAAAACGTGAAATTAAATAATGCTTTTGAGCGTTAGTAAGATCACTTTTTAAGACATCATACAAGATGGTAAGCGCTAAAGATGTATTTAAATCATCCGCTAAAGCTTCCTTAAATTTATTTAAATATTCATCAGTGTCTGTAGCATCATCTTCCGTACCTAAACTAATGGTTCTATTTTTTAACTTATTGTATGCTTGCGTCATATTATCAAGAGCATCATAAGAGAAAACTAATATTTTACGATAATGTGAATTTAGGCACATAAAACGATAGACTAAAGGATTATAACCATTAGCTTTTAATAAAGAAATAGTTAAAAACTCCCCTTTACTTTTAGCCATTTTACCAGATTGATCATGTAGATGTTCGCCATGAACCCAATATTTACACCAAGGATGCCCTAAATAGGCCTCTGATTGCGCTATTTCATTAGTATGATGAGGAAAAATATTATCGATACCACCACAATGGATATCTAAATGTTCACCAAGATATTTCATACTTATACCCGAACATTCAATATGCCATCCTGGATATCCATAACCCCATGGACTATCCCATTTTAATTCTTGATCTTCAAATTTAGATTTAGTAAACCAAAGAACAAAATCAGCTTGATTACGTTTATTCTCATCAGCTTCAACGCCATCACGAACGCCGACCACCATATCATCTTCACGATGATTAGTTAAAACGTAATAATCTTTCAATTTAGAGGTATCAAAGTAGACATTACCTCCAGCAGTATAAGCATAGCCATCCGCTAGTAATTTAGTAATTATTTTAATATATTCATCAATATTATCAGTAGCTTTAGATACAATTTCAGGCCATTTAATATTAAGAGCCATAGTATCTTCTTTAAAGCTATTAGTATAATAGTCAGCTATTTCTAAAACACTTTTATGTTCTCTTTTAGCTCCTTTTAGCATCTTATCTTCACCAGAATCAGAATCACTAGTTAAATGTCCTACATCAGTGATATTCATACATCGTTTAACTTTATATCCCAGAAAATTTAATGTTTTTTCTAAAATATCCTCAAAGATATAACTACGCAAATTACCAATATGAGCGTAGTGATAAACAGTTGGTCCACACGTATACATTGTCACACATGATTCATCATATGGTACAAATTCTTCAATACGATGGGATAATGTATTATATAATTTCACAATATCACTCCTTCCTATTAATTATATCATAATAATAACAAAAAAAATGCTTAAATAAGCATTTTATTGAATTGTATATTGATTTTGACCAACTGTATAATCAAACATTGTAACATTGTTTTCTGCACAGTAATCAGTAACCATTAAAACAATATCATTGAATGGGGTAAAGCCATAAGTTGTACCATCAACTAAAGGTAACATATCGTTAATTAATTGATCATTATTAATTATAGTACGATTATTAATTAAACAATAATATGTAATCCAATCAGCTAATTGGTTAGCTCCTTTAGATAAAGCATTTTTATCTAATGAAACATTAGTACCTAAATTATTATATTCATCATATTCAGCATAATCGATAGTTGTAAGTGATGAATATTGTGTGTATCCTTTTAAGAATTCAACAGCTTGTCTACTTGCATCTGGATCAACAGAATGAATTTGATTAACAGCTGAACATAAACCACTTATAGATATAATATCAGTTTTAGAATCAATGAAGAAATGACCATAATCATAATATCCTGGTTCTACTCTTAAATTAAATAATTCGATTTTCTCAACAGCGCTTTCAGCTTGAGCAAAAACGTTATTTAAATCAATACCTTCACTATACATTTGTTTAAAAGCATTTTGTGTATCAGCAGTACTCATAAAGTAATCAATGTTAGCAACTGTAAATAAAGCTTTAGCTTCTTCTGGTGTTACTTCAATAGCAGCAACTTCATTAGTAACAGCATTAAGTTGAGCTTGAACTTGTTCATAAATAGCAGCTGTACCTTCAACGGTAGCTTGTTGTGTAGTAACTGAAGCAACAGCATTATTACGAATCATAATCTCTTGAACACCAGCTAAAACATCTTGCATTCTTAAACTATTATCTAAAGTAGCTCTTTCTTCTTCAGAAATAATATTTTGGCATTCAACAGAAATACTTTGCATAATATTTTCTGAAAGCATAACAGCGCCTTTAGACATGTCAATTTGAGCAACTTCAACGATATCATTACCAATGATAACAGCAATACGACCAGTACCTTGAGCAAAATTAGAAACAGTATTAAAGATTTCTCTAACACGTTCTGGTGAGGTAGTCTCACTCTTAATTTCTCTTAAGTAACCCTCTAAAACATTGATAATAACACGATCTTTTTGTGAAGATAATAAATTACTTACAGAATATACATTTTCAGATGTCGTATTATATTCACGAATTTGTGATAAAACGCTATAAGCACGGTTTAATTCGTTTTCAACATCCATACCTTTACTATAATAATCAACTAAAATTTGTGGATTTTGATTATCTAAAGTTTCAATATTGAAAACAGTAAGAGCTGAACGGAATGTATCCATATCGGCATTATTAATAACACCTTGAATAGAATTCCATGACTCATTTACAAAAGCTTCCCACATATCAGCAGTATATGTGTAAGTCTCTGGTGTTAACGCTACAGTTTGTTCAACAACGGGTTGTTCAATAACAACTGGAGCATTCATTTCATCTGATGCACCTGGAACATAATTTGGATCAATATCTACTGTTTCAGTTGGTATACTATCTTGACTAGCCTCTTTTGAAGTACAACTAGTTAAAGATGCTACACCTAGGATAGTAGCGCCGATTGAAAAAGCAGCTATTCCCCTTTTAAATACGTCCTTCATTTTTTTGATATTTTTACTTATAAATTTCATAAAATCCCCCTCTTTTCATAAGATGTCGCCTATAATATCACTTTTTAATATATTTGTCAAATTTGCTTAAAAACCCCTTTTTTTCAACTTTTCTATTGCATAAAAAAAATAATTGTGTTATATTTAAGTAGCTACGGATCTTTAGCTCAGTTGGTTAGAGCATCCGGCTCATAACCGGGCGGTCGTAGGTTCGAGTCCTACAAGATCCACCA
>CANRPL010000063.1 GCA_947632495.1 uncultured Bacilli bacterium | reverse complement strand
GGCTATTAATAGTTAGTATGAAAAAAGTAGTAGGAACAATGTTTTTTAAAGATGAAAGTCTTCTAATTGATAAACCTCGTCGTCGCTCTACATATCAAATGATTGGTGGTAGTGTTGAAGATGGCGAGACACCTATTGATGCTGCTTGGCGTGAATGTCATGAGGAGTTAGGACCTAAAGTCGCTCTTGATAAGGATGCTTTTCAATTAGTTATGGAATTTGATGAAATAGCTACTAGCGATGGTGTTACGCCAATTCATTTTTATGTTTTTCAGTATGTCGGAAAGCTAGAAGGTATTTTAACAACATCCGATGAGATTGAAGGCTTTATGTGGTATCAATCATCAAGGGGTACAGATATTTTATCTAATACACTTAAAAATGAAGTAGTACCTTATTGTTTACAAAAAAAATTAATTAAGTAATAAGGAATAATAGTAGATTATTGATTTTAAAATATGTTATAATAGATATGTATGTGAACAAATTAGTGAAAGGTAGGATTTTATGGCAACGAAAAAACAAGTAGAAGAAGTAGTAACAAAAGTTGAGGAAAAACCGGTTAGAAATGTTATGAGTGATAAGACACGTTACATTATTTTAGGTGTAGCTTCTGTCGCTTTATTAGCCCTTATTATTGTTTTAGCCATTTTTGCTGGCGATAAGAAGGATAATGGTGTTGATAAATCAAAACGAAATTTAAGTACTCAAACATTAGTTGATTTTTATGAACAAATGGATAGTGAAGATTTAAATGTCATCTATTTTATGAGTGCAACATGTAGTTGGTGCTCTTTAGAAACACCAATTACGGAGACAGTTTCTGCCGACTATGGTATGAAATATTACAAAATTGATGCTTCAACATTAACGCAAGTCGAACTTGATGAAATAGTTGATGCGTTATCTATTGAAGGTGCAACACCAACTACAGCAATTGTTCAAAATGGAAAAGTTATAGCTAAAAATGAAAGATTTTTAGATGGTAAAGTATATGTTCAATTTATGAAACAATATAAAATACTTCCTGATGATGCAACTTATTCTGGTGAATCTAAAATAATTGATAGTAATTATACTGAATTTATGACTTTAGCTGAAGATACAAAGAAAGATAGCTTATTCTTATTAGATCAAAATGGGGATCAACCATGTGTTGTAGCGCGTCGTATTCTAAATGAATTAGCTGAAGAAAATGGCTTTGTTGTTAATAATTTAAACTCTGCATATTTAACAGAAGATGAATTTAATAGCCTTGTCAATGATGATTTAAAACGTTTAGGTTATGATGAAGCTGGATATTTGAAAGATGAATCAATTGGTATTCCACTATTATTAGTGGTAGGCGATGGCAAAGTTAAAGATTATATTTTCCAAAGTATAACAGAAGATGACTATGTTAAGGTATTAAAGAAATATGGATTTATTAAGAAATAATAATGCCTAAGAAAAAAGTAAAAAATGAGCAAAATGTAAAAACAACTAAAAATCAAGCGAGTAACAAAAAAGTAATTTTCCAAATCGTTGGCTTTAGTTTTTCTATCATTTTGCTTATTTTCGCATTATACTTTATTTTAAACTTTAATACCGAAGAAAAGTCAAATCGCCGTAGTGTACTTAAGAAATTTGATGAATATTATCAAGATGAAACTTTTAAAGTTTTCTTCTACTATGATAGTGATAATACTGAAGATAGTAAGAGCAGTTTAGAGATTAGTTATTTACTTCAGATTAATAAGGATTATGATATCGATTATCTAGTGTTAGATAAAGCTTTATTTAACGATGATGATGAGAATAATATTGAAAAAAAGCTAGGTATCAAAGATGAAAAAGATACCATAAGTATTGTTAAAGATAGTAATGTTATTGCTACTCAAAGTGGTTTTGTTGAGAGCCAAGAATTAGTTCAATTATTAGTAGAGGCCCATGCTTTACCAGAGGATAGTAAATATAAACCAACCGATAATATTAAATTTATTAATTATGATAAATACCGTCAACTTTTAGATAGTGATGAAGAAAAGGTTGTCGTCATTGGAGAGGCAGGATGTCAGTATTGTGCTTCAGCCAAGGTTGTTTTAAATAATATTTCTAAAGGTTATAAATTCGATATTAATTATCTTGATCTTATGGATCTTAATGATGAAGATTATCGTGAATTCTTTATGGAAATACCTGAAATCGGTTACAATGAGGAGAGTTTGCAAACAGATCATGTTTTCCAAACACCAACTATTTTTATTGTTAAAAATGGAAAGATTGTATCCTATGTTGGTGGCATCAAGAGTTTAGAGGAGTACATTAGTTACTTTAGTGAAAATAAGATAATTAAATAGTAGGTGAATATATGCAATGTGAAAAATGTGGTTATATTAATAAGCAATATGATATTATTTGTCAAAAATGTGGATCACCACTTAATATTGAAAAGAATATCGAGCTTCAAAAAAAATATAATCACAAACCAAAAGCTATCGATATTGAGGAAATTGTCCCTGATAATTCAGAGGCAGTTTTTGATAGTACCCAAAAAAAGATTAGGAATGTTTTAATTGTATTATTATTTTTCATTATTTTAATCATTACAGCCGTTACAATAACGATTATTAAGGACTTCCGTTCAAAAGATGTTATGAATGTCTATAGTGAGTTATTACATAGTGATAAAATAAGTGTTATTTATTTAGGTACTGATACTGAAGCTAATACATTGTTAAATACGTATGCCAAAGATTATGATTTAAATTATTTATTTATTAATACTAAAAAGATAACAAGGCATAAGAAAGAAACTATAAAAAAGGATTTAAAACTATCAAAGATAAGTAATACAGTAGTTATCATTGATAAAGGTAAGGTTTTAGATTATTTTGATGATTATCATCATGAAGATAAGGATAAAATATTAACTTTTTTACAAGATAATGATATTGTTCCTAAATTAATTGGTGATGCTCATAAAAATATTGATATGTTTAATGAATCCTTGGTAGCGGATACCCCAACAATTATTTATCTAGTTAATGAAAAAGAAGAAGAATATGTAAAATATGGTGAGTTGTTGGCTGATTTTTGTAATGATTATTCACTTAATTATGTTTTAGTTGAAGGTTATTATTTGACTGATAATCAAAAACTTCTTTTACTTAATAAAGCTAATTATACAGAACTTCATGATATTGTTGTTATGATAGTCGATGAAGGAAATATTAAATTTACAACAGAAAAAACGGATTTATCGATGAATGATTATTTTAAAATGGCATCGAGTTATGGTATAATCGATGAAAGCAGTAGTGCTAGTTTAATTGATCTTAAATATGATAAAATAAAAGATATTGTAAATCGCGATACTAAAACGGTTATCTTATTCAGTGAAAATAATAATGAATATAGTGATCGTATGAAACCAATTATTGGTAAGATTGGGTTACAAAATAACATTGAGATTTATCATCATCTAGTAGTTAATAATCAAAAAGAGTTAACTGATTATCTAACATCGATAGGTTATCAAGAACCAGCCTTAACGTTGCCTGTGATTATTGTTTTTGAAAAGGGTAAAGTATTAAGTTACGCTATTGGTTTAACGGATAAAAATTTATTAGAGACACGTTTTAAAGAATTAGGTGTTATACGATAGGAGGCCTTAGTTATGAATAAAAGTGTTTATGAACAGGTAGTTGAATTTAAAAGAAGACATCATGGAACAATTAGTTGGCGTACAAAGGCGCATTGTAAGGTTATAGAAAAACATCTTAATGAAGGTGAAGAAGTATTATATGCCTTTGTCGGTCAAAAAGGATTATCTTCTCTTGAAATATTTAATACCTATGTAATTGCCGTGACAAATAAACGCTTAATTTTAGCGCAAAAAAGAGTCTTATTTGGTTATTTATTTATTTCAATAACACCGGATATGTTTAATGATTTAACTGTTTCAACGGGCATCGTATGGGGACGTGTCATTATTGATACAATTAAAGAGATTATTACTGTTTCTAATTTATCAAAAGGATCAGTTGATGAGATTGAGACAGCTATTACTGAAACAATGATGAAACAAAAGAAAGAATATGTTAAAATAGATAAAGAAACGAATATGTAGGGGTTTTTAAGGTTTGGTGGTTGTAAATGATAATGCGTTTAAAGAAATTTATAAGAATGGTACCTGTCTTATTGGGTTTATTTCTTTTGATCTTTTTATGCGTTCATTTTCTATCAAGAGGCTACACAAGTACATATACGGTTGATAATAAGTTTGATGTTAAAGAAATTTATACTAAAGCTGAAGATAAGGAACACAATAATTATTATATTGAAATAAAAGTAGATGATTTAATTTTCAATTATGAGTTTTATTATGAATTTAAAAATAACAATACTATTGTCAATGATGTTATCTACTATAATGATGATTATAAATGTGTTCTACCAAAGTTAAATGATAATCTTTTGGTAGATATGATGTGTTATAAAGGTAATGTGTTATATAATTATCAAGATATTAAAGGTGAGTCTGAAGCTTTAGATGAATTTGTCGATAATTTAGCTGAAGATTATAAGCTTCATAATTTTACTGATAATTTAGATAATGCATTAGAACATGATAAATTTAAATATTATCCTAAAAATATACCTGACGATATGGTTGTTACTTTTACAACCCTTAGAGGTATTACCACTATTAATGGCGATAAGGTAAATAATGTTGAGTTATTTGACACAGATATTTATCGTCGTGATTTAAGTGCTTTTGCCGGACATTATTATATAACGGCTAATTATCAGGATCATCAAAATTTTCGTGATTTTTTTGTTACAGATATTTTAACTGGTAAAGTTAAAACTCTGCAAGCTCCTGATTATATTTCTTTTGATGCTTATATCCAGGGTGTTATTAATGATAATGTCTATCTATATGATATCAATAATGAAAAGCAATATAAGATAAATATTGATAAGTCATTAATTACCCAAGTTGGTAACGCTAATACAGGTATTAGGTATTATGATGGTAGTTGGTCACGTATTACGACCATTAAAGCTAAAAATGTTGCTTTGTTTAAAAATACAAATGAAGTAAATAATGCCTATGCTTATTTAAATAAATATGGCGCTAAAAAGTCAGGCTTTTATTACTATTATTTAAAACAGGATGATAAATACTTGGTATATCGTAGTTTTGTTCAAAATAAAAAGCTAAAAAAATATTTGTTTACTATCAATAACTATAATGATGTATCTATTGTCGATGATTATATTTTCTATATTGATGATGATAAGATTAAGATGTATAGTGATTATACTGGTATTAAGACATTAGTTGAATATCGAGAATTAAGTTTTAATGATAATATATTTTTTAGCATATACAGAAAATAGGTGAGAAAATGGAGTTTAAACGATGGTGCCTTCATATTTAATTGTTAATGATTATATAGAAGGAGAAAGATATGAAAACAATTATAACTGGTGATCGCCCTACTGGAAGATTACATTTAGGCCATTATTTTGGCTCTGTTAAAAATCGTGTTGATTTACAATACGATTATGATACTTATATTCTAATTGCTGATGTTCAAGCTTTGACGGATAATTTTGAAGCCCCTGAAAAAGTTAGAAAAAATATTTATGAATTAGCTTTAGATTATCTAGCTGCTGGTATTGATCCCAAACATAGTCATATCTATATTCAGTCTATGATACCAGAAATAGCTGAATTAACTATTTATTATTCTAATTTGGTTTCGGTAGCGCGTCTTTATCGTAATCCGACAACTAAAAATGAAGTTAATCAAAAACAGGAGTTATTTGGTGAAAAGGGCGAGGGTATCACCTACGGCTTTTTAGGTTATCCTGTTAGTCAGGCTGCCGATATTACTGGTTTAGATGGTGATTTGGTTCCTGTTGGTGAAGATCAATTACCTCATATTGAGCAAACTCGTGAAATTGTTCGTAAATTTAACCATATCTATGGTGAAACTTTTAAAGAACCGGAAGCATATTTAAGTACGACACCTCGAATTAAAGGGTTAGATGGCAATGATAAGATGAGTAAGAGTTTAGGTAACGCTATTTATTTAGCCGATTCTGAAGAAGAGATAACTAAAAAAGTAATGAGTGCTGTAACAGATCCTCAAAAGATAAAAAAAGATGATCCTGCTAATCCGGATATTTGCATGGTTTACTATTATCACAAACTAATCAATAATAATGTTGATACTATCTGTGCAGAATGTAAGGCTGGTAGTAGAGGTTGCGTTGCTTGTAAACGTGAGTTAGTTAAAGCTTTATGTGATTATCTTGCACCTATTCAAGAACGTCGTCATTATTATGAAGAACATATGGATGAAGTTGAAGCTATCTTAAAAGATGGTACTAAAGCAGCACGTAAACGCGCTATGGAAGTTATGAAACGTGTCCGTGAACATATGAAATTAGATTATTTTGAAAATAATTCAAATGAGTAGCGTAAAAAAATATAAAAACAATAGATTTGTATAATTGTAAATGATGTGAGACAAAAATAAATAAAAAATAGAAAGCAATATGATATAGTTAAAATGTAATTA
>CANRPL010000062.1 GCA_947632495.1 uncultured Bacilli bacterium | reverse complement strand
ATTGATAAGAGCTATATTTGATGTTCTATTTGGATCGTATTCAATGCTTGCTACCGTACCTTCAACACCATCTTTATTTCTTCTAAAATCAATAACACGGTATTTTCTTTTTTCGCCACCGCCTTGGTGTCTAACAGTAATTCTTCCTTGATTATTACGACCACCATTTTTCTTTAATGTAACAACTAATGATTTCTCTGGTTTTACTTTAGTTAATTCACTATTATCTAAAGTCGTCATACCACGTCGACCATTAGTTGTTGACTTATAACTTTTGATTGCCATATGTATAATCCTCCTTTAGACTTAGTTTAGTTCAATAGAACTTCCTTCAGCTAATTTAACAATAGCTTTCTTTACTTTGTTAGTACGTCCTGTATAACGACCAACTCTTTTTTTCTTTGTAGGAGCATTTAAAGTATTAACACTTACTACTTTAACATTGAAAATTGCTTCTACTGCTTGTTTAATCTGTGTTTTATTAGCTTTAGGATCAACACTAAATACGATTGTATTTGTATCAGCTAAAGCCGCACTTTTTTCAGTAACGATTGGTGCTTTAATAATATCACGATAATTATTCATTATTTCAAAGCCTCCTCTACTGATTTAATAGCAGATTCTGTAGCGATTAAGGCATGAGCTGAAACAACATCCATTGTATTAATTTCATCAGCACTTAATAACAATACATTATCAAGATTACGTGTTGCAAGTACAACATTGTCATCTAATTCATCTACTACGATTAGGATATTTCGATCTACTTTTAAATTAGCTAAAATATCTCTCATTTCTTTTGTCTTGTTAGATTCTAATTTTAATTCATCTAAAACAATTAACTCACTATCTAATACTTTATATGATAAAGCTGATTTTAAAGCTAATCGTCTTTCTTTACGATTCATCTTAATGGTATAGTTCTTTTCCGTTTGTGGACCGAAAACAACACCACCATGATACCAATGTGGAGCACGTGTAGAACCTTGACGAGCACGTCCCGTTCCCTTTTGTCTCCATGGCTTTCTACCGCCACCAGAAACTTCAGAACGATTCTTTACACTGTGTGTTCCTTGACGAGCATTACTAGTTGCTAAACGAATAGCATCATATAATACAGCATCGTTTGGTTCAATGTTCCAAATATCTTTATCTAATGTAATATTTTTTACCTTTTCACCTTTAACATTTAACACATCAATTTTACTCATATGTTATACCTCCTAGTTTTCCTCTGCCACAGTTTCTTCTGTTTCAGTACTTTCTGGTTCTTCAGGTGTTTCAGGTTCAACATTTTCTGCAACTTCTACTTCAGAAGCTTCAGCATAGTTAACTAATTCTTCCATTTCATTAATAGCGCCATTGGCTTTAACAGCACTCTTAATAACTACTAAACCTTTCTTTGGTCCTGGAACATTTCCTTTAACTAATATTACATTATTTTCCATATCAACAGCGACAATCTCTAAATTTTGAATTGTTACTGTAAGTGTTCCCATATGTCCGGCTAATTTCTTACCCTTGAAAACACGCATTGGTCTCATTGTACCCATTGAACCTGGTCTTCTATGATAATGTGAACCATGTCCCATAGGTCCTCTTGATTGACCATGTCTTTTAATAACACCTTGGAAACCTTTACCTTTAGAAGTTCCCGTTACATCAACGACTTCACCAGCAGCAAAAATATCAGCTTTGATTTCTTGACCTACTGTATATTCATTGATATCTACACCTTTAATTTCTCTAAAGAAGCGCTTAGGTGTAGTGTTTGCCTTTGCTGTATGTCCAGCATTAGCTTTAGTCGCTAACTTTTCTCTCTTTGTATCAAAACCTAATTGAATTGCCTCATAACCGTCATTTTCTTTTGTCTTAATTTGTGTTACAACATTTGGTTCAACATAAATAGCAGTTACGGGAATTAATTTACCTGATTTTGTAAATACTTGAGTCATTCCAATTTTACGACCTAAGATTCCTTTCATATACATTTCCTCCTATTATTATTTTACAATTTTGATTTCAACACCACTTGGTACTTCTAAATGAGCTAATGCCTCAATAGTTTCCTTTGATGGATTGATGACATCAATAAGTCTTTTGTGTGTTCTCTTTTCAAATTGTTCACGTGAATCTTTATATTTGTGAACAGCTCTTAAGATAGTTATTTTTTCAACTTCAGTTGGTAGTGGAATTGGTCCACTAACTTCGCCACCATTTCGCTTTACCGTCTCAACGATTTTAGCGCAAGCTGTATCCAAACTCTTGTGTTCAAACGCTTTTAATTTGATACGAACTTTTACTTTTGACATAATTGTCCTCCCTTCGCCTATATCTCGTATAGACTTGCTCCGTGTAAAAAACCTGTACATCCATATTAAATTTGTTTACAACTTAACCGGGTGTATCAGCAACCTCACACATCATTGCATGCCACACATAGTCCATTTTACTAAAAAAGTGCTGAAAAATCAACACTTTTTTGAAATCTTTTTGAATTTTTTTCTTTTGGACTTTACGCGTTTTTGCTTACCATGAATGACTGGATCTACCCCCATCTGCATAACGAGACGAAAATTAGTTGGATTAGATAAATCTTTTCGATGCATAACAGTGCGAATCGCCGGTATATTAAGGCGCATATGTTTAATTCGGTGCTTTAATTCAGCTTCATGTTCTCTTTCAAACTCATACAAAATATGACGAATAATTTGTAGATGTTGGGATGATGCCTTTGTTCCACTTTCGTTAATGGCTTTAAAGATAGCGTTTAATTTATTATAAGTATCAATATCAGTATGTTCGATATCATGTAGATAACGATGCCCTAATTTGGTTAAGGGAGCTGAATTTGAAATAATTCTTCTACCACCATGTTCTTCTTTTTTAATATGGTGATTAGTTAAAGGATTATCATTCGTTATTTTAAAAGAAAGCCAATCATAATCCGTAATACCATAAATTGTAATAGCTTCCATCAATAACGAATTCATCCTACCACCCCTATAATTATAACATATATCCTAATTTTTACCTATGCTTTATCATATATTTTATTATGAAAAACTTTCTCTCCGAAATAAATCCTCCTACTTTTTCTTTAACAGCGATTGCGGTTGGCTACGTCTTAAGTAACGACCTTGATCCATCACAGCAAAATACTGTCGGCAACTGGTTTATGCTCGTTGGACAAGTACTTTGTACTAATGCAGCTCAACAACAGGTAATTAATAATAACAATAATGATACCAATGGCCAACATATCGTCAATGACTTTAATATGGATGCCATAAAAAAATCTATCGACAAGATGAGTGATGAAATTAACAAATTATAATAATGTATTTATTTAGTTAGATATGATATAATTTTATCAGGTGATAATATGAAAGTATCCGTATTAGGAACAGGTGCCTTTGGTCTTGCTTTAGCTTCTATTTTAAAAGAAAATGGCCATACTGTTAAAATGTGGACAAAATTTGATGAGGAAGCTAATTATTTAAACCAAACCCATACGAGTCCTAATTTAAAGAATTTTATTATTGATAGCGATATAAAAATATCAACTAATTTTAAACGTACTGTTAGTGGTACTGATTTAATCATCATCGCCGTGCCAGCTGGTTTTGTCGATGATATATCAAGATTATTAAAAAAAGAAATCAAAAAGAACCAACATGTATGTATTGCTTCTAAAGGTATTGAACAAAGCACTTGTCTTTTTGTTCATGATGTTTTTAAGAAATATATCTCTAGTGATAAAGTAGGTGTTATTTCCGGTCCAAGCTTCGCAGTTGATGTAGTAAAGAAAGTTCCGATTGGACTTTCTTTAGCGAGTGAAAATCACGAAACAATAAATATCATTAAAGAAGCTCTTCAAAATAAGCATGTTAAATTAAGGGAAACAGATGATATTTTAGGTGTTGAAATATGTGGTAGTATTAAAAATGTTATCGCTATTGCGGCTGGTATTTTAGATGGAATGGGACTACCTATCTCAACACAGGCAATGTTAATTACCGAAGCTTTAAACGATATTAAAGAGTTAATCAATGCTTTAGGTGGTAATAGAATGACGATTTTATCTTTTGCTGGATTCGGTGATATACTACTAACTTGTACAAGCACCAAGAGTCGTAATTTCTCTTTTGGGCGCTTAATTGGTCAAAAGCGTCCTCAAGAAGAAATTAATAACTATATTGAGACAACAACAATCGAAGGACTTTACACCTTAAAATCAATCTATCAATTGATAAAGAATAAAGAAGTTAAAATGCCAATTATTGATTTAATTAACGATATCATATATAATAACAAATCAGCAGATGAATTATTAACCTTTTTAGTGGAGAAATGATATGGAAAAGAAAAAAGAGAATTATCGAAGTTATGTTTTAGTTGGTAGAAATAACGAAGAATTTATTGAAATTGATTGGACCAAAGTTAAAGGATTTAAAGATTTAGCTACCAAAAGATATAAATTGGAACAAATTGATTTTTTTACTTCACACTTTCCTGATAAAGCTAGTTTAATTGAGGCTCTTATCAGTGCCCAATTACTCGATATTGATCAGTTAAAAAATCTTCGTTTTTGGATTTACCGAGCTACACAAGATAAAGTTGAAACAGTAATTGACGGAAAAGTTAAGAAAAGAAAAACACTTAATTTCAGTAGTGAACATTTACAATATGGAATTGCTTATAAACCATATTTGCCTTTTCTTTCTAGTGACAACTCTGTCATTCAAATACTTCAACAATATTTAGATAACTATGACTTTATGACGCAATTACATAATAAATATGTTAACGAAGGACCATTTAGTAAGAGAAATTCTGATATTTTGAAACAAAAAATTGCTCATGCGGAAGCATCTCTTCGCTTTAGTGCTGGGCAAGAACATTCATATCAAGAACGTATTTTAAATTCTTACTATATGCAACTACGATATCTTGATGAAATGCGTGGTCTACTCAAAAGCATGCAAAGTTATGCCATGCGATCAAGTCAAGGGGTTAGGCATTCTATTAACGAAACAGAGTGTGCGCGCAATAATGCCGAAGAATTTTTCTTACGTATTAAATATGGTGTTAAACGCTGTACTCATGGTCATAATGACCAAGCCCACATCATTTTTGATTATGATAAAAATGGCAAGATTAGAGTAAAGTATTTAGATTTTCATAATTTAGTAATGTTTATTGGAAACGCTATTGACAAAATTTCTGGGGTTAAAGAAGGAGAACAACCAATCGATAGTCCCTTTAGTAATACTCCTCATACGATAGTTAAAAGAAAGAAAAACGATCCAATTGATGGACAAATGTCACTTTTCGGTAGTGAAGAAGAAGATTATAAAACACGATAAAAAAAGAAATTCCTTATTTGGAATTTCTTTTATTTTACGAATGGAATTAAACCCATAAAACGTGCATATTTAACTTGTGTAGCAATATGTCTTTGGTGTTTAGCACAAGCACCAGTAATTCTTCTAGGTAAGATTTTACCTTTATCAGCACTTACATACTTTTTAATAACTTCAACATTTTTATAGTCAACATCCTTACCGGCACACATTTGACATATTTTTTTCTTTTTACGATAAAATTCTGCCATCTTAATCCTCCTTTTAGTCTAGGAAGTTATCGTCGATAGAAACGGAATCCCCATATTCAGCAAAAGGATCATTTTCAACACTCACGCTATCTTGATAATCATATGGACTAGGTTCATTATAACTATCATCACTAGATTGAGCACGAGCATTTTTACTTTCAACGAATTCAAAATTATCTAGGGCAACATCAGTTGTATAACGTTTGTTACCATCTTTATCATCATAACTTCCAGTTTGTAATCTACCTTCAATAGCAATTAAATTACCTTTATCAAAATATTTTGATATTGTTTCAGCTTGCTTACGCCAAGCAATAACATTGATGAAATCTGCTTCTCTTTTACCATCAGCACTCGTAAAATTACGATTAACAGCAACGGTAAATCTTAAAAAAGCAGTATTAGAACTAGTGTAACGCAATTCCGGTTTAGCAGTTAATCTGCCTAATAATATTACCTTATTCATATTTCACCTCTAATTAGTCTTCTTTTCTAATCACTAAATGTCTAACAATATCTGATGAAATGCCTGCTAAACGATCAAATTCTTTAACACCTTTATCATCAGCAGCTTCAATTTGATAAACATAATAGTATCCAGATTTATGTACTTCTGATCCTTTTTTAATGTCATAAGCTAAAGCTTTTTGACCCCAAGCATCAACGGATGTAACTGTTGAACCATTACTCTCTAGTACGTTTTTAAAGTTATCAGCAACTTTTTGAATATCTTCTTCGCTTAGAGTTGATTTAACAATAAACATAATCTCATAGTTTCTCATTTCTACACCTCCTTATGGTCTTTGGCTTCAAAAGAAGCAAGGAGTAATTGCTTACTCGCTTAAGATTATAGCAAATAAAATAATATTTGTAAATATTTTTTTGAACTTAAAATATTTACTTTATTGTAGTGTTACAATTGATGTGAGACCCCAAATATACAAATAAAGCGATAAATCTGTTAAAATGTAATTTGTAAA
>CANRPL010000061.1 GCA_947632495.1 uncultured Bacilli bacterium | reverse complement strand
TTTTCTTTGGTAGTTCTGATATAGTACCATCTTGGGCTTTATTATATTGCATAAATACATTGTTCCAAATTTCAACCCAACGTTCATCATCAGTATCAAAAGCATCAGGAATAGGATCGGTACTACGCCAGTAGAAGATTTCCGTATCGCCACCACATGGGCCAGTTTCACCGGCAATCCAGAAATTATCATCAACCGTTTTAGCAATACGTTGTTCGCTAATACCTAATTTTAGCCATTGATTATAACTTACTTCATCAAAAGGAATATCATCATTACCAGCAAATACGGTAACCGCTAAACGCTCTTTAGGAATATTTAAGCGCTCTGTTAAAAATTCATAACTCCAAGTAATAGATTCCTCTTTGAAATAATCACCCAAACTCCAATTACCAAGCATTTCAAAAAAAGTATGATGCGTTGTATCTCCAACTGAATCTAAGTCGATTGTACGGATACATTTTTGATAATCACATAATCTTGTACCATATGGATGTGGTTGTCCCATTAGATAAGGAATTAATGGTTGCATACCAGCTGTATTAAATAAAACAGATGGATCGTTTTCTGGAACAACTGGAGCACTAGGTATTTGTTTATGTCCTTTTTCAATAAAGAAATTTATATATAAATCTTTTAAATTCATGTTAATCACCCTCAATTATATTTATCATTTTATTGGCAACTTCATCAATTGTCATATTTGTCGTATCAATGTATATAGCATCATCAGTTCTAATTAGTGAACCAACCTCTTTATGCATATCATTATAATCACGTTTTTTAATATTATCAAGAACTTCTTCATAAGACATCTCAATGCCCTTTTCTTGATTTTGTGCATAACGTCTTTTAGCGCGTTCTTCTAAAGAAGCATCTAAATAAAATTTATATTGAGCATTTGGAAAGACTACAGTTGTGATGTCGCGTCCTTCCATAATAACATCATGTCCTAAAGCCATTTGACGTTGTAAAGCAACCATATTAGTACGAACTTCAACAATGCTTGAAACAGGTGAAACGAAAGTCGTTACTTCTTTGCCTCTTATTTCTTCAGAAACATCTTCACCATCTAAAAAGACATGACCAGTTTCATCAAAAGTAATATTTATTTTGGAAGATAAGTCGATAATCGCCTCTTTATCATCTAATGTTAAACCATGACGTAAAGCCGCTAAAGCAACGCAACGGTAAGTAGCACCCGTATCAATATTAACTAAATGACATTTGTCAGCTATAATTTGTGTAATGGTTCCTTTACCACTACCAGCTGGACCATCGATCGCAACAATCTTATTCACTTGCTTCCTCCTTACTATTAAAGAAATCATATTTATTATCGAAGAAAACCCATAATTGCTTAAAAATAGCAATTAATGGTGTTGAGATAATCATACCAAAGATACCCCAGAAATGAGAGAATAGTAATAGACCACTAATGATTGTAACTGGGTGTAATTTAGTTGTCTTACTCATGATATATTCTTGTAAGAAGTTACCTTCAAAGAACTGAATAACAGCAATCGCTATAACAGTTAAAATACCGACAGTTGGACTTATTGAAAAACCAATAATAACGGCTGGTACAGCACCAATATATGGTCCAACATAAGGAATAACATTCGTGATAGCGCAGAAAATAGCAAATAATAATGGAGCACGTAAACCGATTAAACTAAATACGATGGAACAGATAACAAAGATAACAATTGCATCAATAATAACACCGACAACATAGTTACGTAATGATGAATCAACCGTTTTCATTAAAGCCGCTGTATCTTTGCGCCATTTCTTTGGCATAAAAGATGTAAAAGTTTCACCGACAGTACCAGAACTAATTAAAAGGAAGAAACCAATAATTAGACCGACGACAATGGTTGAAATACCAGATATTAATCCTTTCGCTAAACTAATTGCTTGATTAGGTAACGTATCAGAAATACCTTCTCCAAAGTTTTCTAGTTGCATAACAACTTTAGCTTTAACTACCTCAATATTAAGGCCATCAATATTGCTGAAACGATTTAAGATATTTTCCATAAAATTTTCAACACTATCTAAAAGATTAGGAATGGATTCCGCAAAACTTACAATTTGTTCATACAATATCGGCATGATAGAACCCACAAGAAGCACAATGACACCTAATAATACAACATAGACAATAATTACGCCAAACACTCTTTTAATTTTCTTCTTTTCCAGAAAAGAGACGATGGGATTAAACAACCATGCAATAACGATACCAATAAATAAAGGCGCTAAAATCTTAAGAATATCTAAAACAATAGGCCAAATATTTAATTCTTGGCATACTTTAATAACGATATAAACACCTAAAATAAGTAATAAAACATAAAACACTTCTAAGACACGATGAGATAATTTTAATATTTCATTTATCTTACGATAATTAATTTTACTTTTTACTTTCGTTTCCTTTTCCTCTTGCATCTTTATCACCTTTTTTAATTATACCAAATAATCGATTATTTAACAATAAAAAAGCCGCACAACGATATTCAATATCATTTGTTTACACTCGATAAATAACTTTAATAAAAAAGAGTTAAACGGTCATTAACTCTTCTTCTTTTTCTTTAAACTTTTCATCGACAATTTTATTATATTTATTAATCAATTCTTGAACATCTTCTTCGCCTGCCTTAGCATCGTCTTCAGGTATCTCTAATTTAGCGATATCCTTATTAGCATCCTGACGAATATTTCTTAAGACAATACGGCAATCTTCAGCATAGCCTTTAGCTTGTTTAACATATTCTTTTCTAGTATCTTCCGTTAAAGCAGGAATATTTAAAATAATACATTCACCATTATTATTAGGTGTAAGTCCAATATTGGCTGCCATAATACCTTTTTCAATCGCTCCAATAGATCCTTTATCAAATGGTTTAATTGATAGCTGACGAGCTTCCGGAATAGCAATGGTCGCTAATTGCTTTAAAGGTGTATCAACACCATAATAATTAACCATGACACCATCTAACATAGCAGGATTAGCTCTACCAGCTCGAATATTAGTAAAACGTTTCTCCATGTTTTCAATAGCTTCATCCATTCTTGCTTCAACTTCAAACAAAATATCTTCCATCTATTTAATCTCTCCTATCATCATCATTATATCACATAAATATTTTTAATATCAACAATTTAAAAGCCACTTCGCTTAAACATTTTCTCTAAATCACTCTTACTATAGTAGATAACTGTAGGTCGTCCATGAGGACAATTAAATGGATTATCACATGCTCGTAAATCATTAATTAAATGTTCCATTTCTTCTAAAGTAATATTGGTATTAGCCTTAATACTCATTTTGCAAGCGACAGTCGCAGAAACGTTATCATAAAAGCGAACTAAATCAAAATTCTTTTCTTTTTGTAAAACAACTTCAATTATTTTACGGATTGCTTCATCTTCATAGCCGACTGGTAACCATACCGGATGAGCTTTAATAATTATAGAATTGACACCGAATTCATCAATATCAAAATTCATATCGCGTAGTAAAGAAAAGTTTTCTTTTAAGACAATAAACTCATTAGCTGGATATTCAATTGTAAGTGGTACTAATAAAGCAGTACTTTCTTTCTTACGACTTGCTAACTTTTTCTTAACTAATTCATAATTGATACGCTCTTTAGCAGCATGTTGATCAATAATGTACATTCCATCTTCATTTTGACAGATGATATAAGTACCATGCACTAATCCCACAGGATAAATAAGAGGTAATTTTAGTTTATCATCTTGATGAACTTCATAACTATCATCTTCCGCTACTACCGGTGTTAAATCATCATTAACTATATATTCGGTTGCATCCGTTGTCGTCGGTTCATCAAAGTCTAAAGTTATCGTCTCTAAAACCTTTTTAGGTTCTTCCCTTTTTATTGGTTCAATATGGGGAATTAAAGTTTTAGGTTTTAGAGCCTCTCTAATAGCGTTATAGACAAGTTCATTTAATACTTCTTGTTTACCAAACTTAACATCCATTTTAGTAGGATGAATATTAACATCAACTAAACTAGTATCAACTACAATATTGATAACAACGATAGGATAACGATTATCAGGCTTGTATGAGTGATAAGCTTCATTAATATAACGATTAAGTTCAGCATTACGAACATTACGTCCATTGACAATAGTCACCATACCATTACGATTAGCGCGATGCACTTCCGGTAAAGAGATATATCCATAAATAGTATAATCATCATTACTAGCTTCAAGTTCAATCATCTTTTTAGTAATACTTAAGCCATAAATGGCGTTAATAACTTTTAAGGTATCACCTGATCCATCGGTTTTAAATAAAACCTTATCATCATTACTTAAAGTAAAGCGAATATCGGGATGCGCTAAAGCCAATTTATTCATATAATCGGTAACATTAGCTAACTCGGTATAAAGACTTTTTAAATGTTTTAATCGGGCTGGTGTATTATAAAATAAATCTCTAACTGTAATAATAGTTCCTTTATAGGCATCACTTTTTTCAGTACTGATAATCTTACCACCCTCAATTTTAACGGTCGTTCCTACTGATCCCATAGAGGTAACTAATTCAACTTTAGAAACACTAGCAATACTAGCAAGAGCTTCACCACGAAAGCCCAATGTAGCAATATGATATAAGTCATCTTCAACATGAATCTTACTTGTCGCATGACGAGAAAAACATAAAACTGCATCTTCAGCATCCATACCTTTACCATTATCGGTTACTTTGATTTCTTTAACACCAGAATTAATAAGTTCAACTTTAATTTCTGATGATCCTGCATCAATACTATTTTCAACTAATTCTTTAACAACTGAAGAACATCTTTCAACCACTTCACCAGCAGCTATCTTATTAGCTAAAATCGTATCGAGCATCTTTATTACAGCCATGAAATCATCTTCCTTCTTACTAATTTTCCAACTTCATTATATCATATAAAAGCTTTTTAATATATAAATAAAAAGGATAACTTCCTTTTTAGAAAATTTCCTTTTTAATATTAGGATTTTTTAATACTTCTATTAATTTATCTATTTCTTCTTCCGTATTGTAAAAATAGAAACTTAAACGACAAGTATTTTTAATATTAATTTCATCTTTCAATATTTTAGCGCAATGATTACCAGCTCTAACACAGATATGATACTTATTTAAATAGATAGCCAAATCTTGCGCAAAAATATCTTTATAGTTAAAAGCAATTATTCCACTTTGACTATATTCATTATAAATGATAATATCATCTATTTCTTTCAAACGATGAAGAGCGTAATTACGTAACTCTAATTCACGTTTATGAATGTTATCCATACCGATTTGGTTTAAGTACTCGATAACTTTGCCAAAACCGATAACACCAGCAATATTTGGTGTACCAGCTTCATAAAAGTATGGTGGTTCATTATAGGAAACGTCACCATTAGCTTCAAAGCTGCCATTCATTCCCCCACCGACAATTAAAGGATACATCTTTTTTAATAACTCATATTTACCATATAAAACACCAACACCGGTTGGTCCACACATCTTATGAGCTGAAAAAGCTAAAAAATCGATATCTAAATCCTTAACATCAATTTTCATATGGGGAACAGATTGTGCGCCATCAACAACTACTAAAATATTATTCATGTGAGCAAATTCAATTATCTCTTTTAAAGGTCGTACATCACCAATAACATTAGTAATATGCGCTAAAGAGATAACTTTAGTATGCTTCGTTATACTTTTTTTAACATTATCTAAAGTTACATGGTGAATATTATCTAAAGGAATGTAGCTGACAGTTATACCCTTATTTTTAGCTAATTCAAACCAAGGTAAAACATTAGATGCATGTTCACTAGTTGTTATTAATACCTCATCTTCTGGTTCTAAATAATGGCTAAAATAACCTAATACAATCTTATTTAAAGAATCGGTAGCGTTATTAGTAAATATTATTTCATTACTATCAGCGCCAATAAAGTCACTAACTAAAAAACGACTCTTTTCAAAGTTCTCATCAACTTTTAAACTTATATCATAATCTCCACGATGAGCATTCGCACTATAATTATTATAGTAATCACTAATGGCTTCCGCTAAAAGATGTGGTTTTAAAGTCGTCGCTCCATTATCAAAGTAGATGATATCTTGCTTTAAAAGATCAAAATCTTCACGATGCATAAATCACCTCCAATATTTTTTTATACTTCTCATTATCTTCGTAATTAAATCTTTATTATTCAAATCACTAAGTAAAAAACCAGTTATAAGTAATTTGTTAGCCTCTAATTCATTAATACCCCTTGTCTTTAAATAGAATAGTTCATGTGAATCAAAGCCCCCAATAAGAGCTGAATGACTAGCGTTTGTATCATATTCATCGATATATAAATTAGGTCTAATTTCACATTTATTATCAGTTAAATTAATAATTCGATTATTTTGAACGACATTACAATTAATCTTTCCTTTAGGAACATAGCTAGATACTTGAAAACTAGCTTTACCATTTTCAATATTAACAATATTATTTTTAATATTACTAATCGTTTTAGAGCAATTATGATTAATCGTTAAATCATAGACATCTTTATTTTGACAAATAGCTTTAAAATTATAATTTAATGTTGCTCCTTCACCATTTAAATTAAAAATTAAAGCTTCTTTAATATCATCTGCTTCGGTATATTTATCAATAGTAACAGTGCTATCTTGAAATAAGTTGATAGTATATTGAATTTTACCTTTTATGCCCTTTTTAAATTCCGCTAGACAAAAGTTAACATTCGGCATAACATTGATTATAAAATTATATTTATTATCAACTAAATTGTAATCTAAAACCATACTTGTATCACTTAAAACATCGATATTAACTTTGGGTATTCCAAAGAAATCATCGCGTTTAACAATACTGATATTAACTTTTTTAGTGATTTTCTTTAGTTCAATATTTTCATTATCTATAATTATTTTATTCATTAACAACAATATCCTTCACGATACAAGTACCGGTTATATCCTGTTTTTTTTCTTCAAATTCGTCATAACCATGTTCTTCGATATATTTAACTAAAGACTTATCACCACTTTTAACAATGCGGCCATTAGACATAATATGGACAAATTGCGGTTTAATATAATCTAGTAGACGTTGGTAATGGGTAATAACAAGAAGACCACATTGAGCCTCTTTTTGATACTCCGTAATGTTTTTACCGACAATGCGTAAACTATCAACATCAAGACCAGAATCAATTTCATC
The DNA here is from genome assembly GCA_947632495.1 of uncultured Bacilli bacterium. Classification (GTDB taxonomy): domain Bacteria; phylum Bacillota_I; class Bacilli_A; order RF39; family UBA660; genus UBA5578. Next base: position 86 of record CANRPL010000061.1, on the reverse strand, counting down.
TAAAAGAACCATGTTAGGTTTTAACATATACATCTGTAGTATTTCATTTTTCTTACGCTCGCCACCACTAAAACCTTCATTAACAC
>CANRPL010000060.1 GCA_947632495.1 uncultured Bacilli bacterium | reverse complement strand
TATACTAAATTTTTATAAATAATAAAAGACTGTTTTCAAAATTTCTTTTGTCAACAGTCTGTAAAAAATAATATTTATATTATTTTTTTTTAGTCATAAATTTATATAGGTGATATGATGAAACTTTTTATGAAAGGGTTTATTATTGGTCTAGGTAAGATTATCCCCGGAGTAAGTGGTAGTGTTATTGCCATAAGACTTAATGTGTATGAAAAAATGATTGATGCTTTAAATAGCCTTTTTAAACATTTTAAGGAAAATTCTTCTTTCTTAATAAAGTTAGGAAGTGGAATTATTTTGGCAATTCTTTGTGGTAGCCACGTATTACTTTCTCTATTAAATCTATTTCCTCATTTTTTACCTTTCCTTTTCTTTCTTTTAATAGCGACCGGTATACCAACTATTTGGAAGGAGACTCATAACTATCTATTCGCTTTCTTTTCTTTTATTATCTATTTGTTTATTTTTTATTTTCCTAATCTAAATATTGCCCATAATTACTTTTTAATGGGCTTTTTAGAAGCTATTACTACTATTATCCCCGGTATTAGTGGAACGGCTCTATTCATGTCTTTAGGAATGTATGATGAATTGTTATCCTTTTTTGCCCATTTATCCTTTTTACAAATTGATAAACTATTACCATTTAGTTTAGGCCTTTTTCTTGGAGCTTTAATATTAATACGTTTTATTAACTATTGCTTTAAAAAGTATCATTCACAAACCTATGGCGTCATTTTAGGCTTTCTTCTTGGTAGTATGTTGATAATGATAATAAAAAGGTAATCACTGATTACCTTTATTAATATATAAAAGAGTTGCAACACCGATGGAAACGATTCCTAAACCACCAAAAACAAAAGCAATATCATGCTGGAAAATTAAGCCAATTAAAATGGCTATAACAATAAGAACAATTCCAACTATAAAGCCTATTTTATAGTTCTCCATCTTTTTCATTATATCACTCCTGTTATTTGCGTTTATCACCATTAAGATTTATATAGGCGACATGTTTAGGTTTTTGCTTTTCTACACTTAAGGTTTCTTCCCATTCCTGTCCGTTCCAACGCTTTAGGCAATTAGGACCATACCATTCTTTTAAAATCTTTTCAATATTATTATAGGAATAGAACTTTCGACCTTCAAAATCATATAACTTAAAAGGAAAGACATCCTCTTTAAGAAAGATAGGATCTTTTAAAAACTTTTCCCATGGTACAGAAATAGGTTGTGAAACACGCTTACTATCTTCATGATGGCGGGCATATTTTTCAGCGAACCAGCGGATAAACTTTGAAAAGGCTGTATGTGGTAGGCGAAGATTATCAAGTAAAACATAAAATGGAACTAAACATTTAACAAATATTTGATGTAGTTGGTCGTTAAAAGCGTTATCAGAACGATTGTCATAGATTATGACATCAACAAAAATTCCATTACCCGGACAACGATTTTTTAAAAGAAAATTAGTTTCCTCTAAATAAGTCCCACGTTTGCGAATTTTCATTGTAGGACCGTTGATAACATTAAATTTATAATCTTTTTCAAAACATTGAAAATAGAATTTATCATCCAAATCACGATCTAATGCCGCAATAAATTTTTCCCAGTCTTCACGCATAATACATACATCAATATCATCATCCCATGGGATAAATCCTTTATAGTTGACGATACCTAAAGCAGAACCAGCAATAAGTCCATAGCGAATATTATTTTTGACACAGACACGATGAATTTCATCCATTATTTCTAATACTTGAAGCTGTAAATCACGAACAGTTATGACGGTTCCATCACTATTTTTTTGTAGAATATAATCTTTTTTTCTTTCGATGCAGTCTTTCTTTTCCATACCATCACTTCTATTTAATTGTACTAAAAAATGATTAAATAATCAATATATTGGCCCGATATGGGTATTTAGTGGACACTTTTTATAATTGTTTGAATATCTTATATCAGAAAGGGTGGATTAATATGTGTAATAATGATACTGATTCTTGTGCACAAATAGCTGAAATACTTGCCATCATAAATGTATTACAACAAAATGCTTGCAATTCGGAAACATGTTTAGACACATGTGATCGAGGTTTTCTAGGCTGTGGTACTAGTTCTTTAACATGTAATACAAGACCCGTACAATTATATTTATGTAATGGCGAAGCCTTAAGCTTACCAATTGAAAAGGACAGCACAGAATGTACTGGTACTGGATGTTCAAATGTTTTCAGAGTTGAAAAGCTAGATGGATGTAGTTGTACCTTCCGTGTTTTGGCTCCTACCACTGATGGTTCACAATTTCCATATGCCGCAACTAATTCTTTTTTCACAATGAATCTAAATTGTGTCTGCTGTTTACGTTGCCTATCAGATACATATGTTGAATGTTTATAAAAAACTTCAGGACCCTGAAGTTTTTTATTTATTAATTGTGATTTTCTTAATATCATCAATTTTAATAACAGTATTATTAATAGTGACAATATGATCTTTAGTACGTCCTATTATCTTCGTGTTTAAGGTATTGCTAGGTGTCTCAATCGTGACGTTTTCACGATACATTTGATTTTGCCTAAATAGCTGATCAATCGTATCGCGAACTGATGGTTCATGATCTTTAATCCCATATGCTACCTGACGATTATTACTACATCCACTTTTGATATTGCCACGATATAAATGCGGTAATTCCTTTTTCATTAAATCATCCTTTCACATAATTTTATGCTGTTACATATAATAAAATGAGGTGGAGTATGTATAAAATATATAAAGTTGTTGCTGGCGATACTTATGAAAGTATTGCACAAAGATTTAATACAACCGTAAAAAATCTTCAAGATATCAATGGTAAGAATTATATAACTTTAGGTGAGTTAATCATTGTTCCTAACAATCAAAATGATAATTGGTTTGATGTTTATACGGTTGAAAAAGGGGATAATTTATACGCAATCGCACAAAAGTATAATATTAGTTTAACGGACTTACTTAATATTAATGGTTTAGATAAAGACAACTATATTTATCCTGGTCAAGAAATAATGGTTCCTAAAAATAATGTTAAAGTTATCATTACAACCGATGATGAAACTATTAATAGTGCTAGTAAGCGATTAGGTTTAAATAATGAAGAATTACTTTATCAAAATGATAACATCTATTTATTGCCAGAACAATTATTAGTTTACAAAAAATAAGGAAGTTTTTATAAAATTACTTTCTTTTTTTGACTTGGTATTATATAATTACGTTAGGTGATATCATGGACCAAAATATTAATAAAGAAGAAGTAACACCAGAAGAAAAAACAGAAGAAAAACCAATGATTGATTATACAAATATAAGTGTAATCAAAATGTATGGTGAAGATTTAACGGCTAAAAATTATATTACTAATCCGGCCATTGCCCGTGATAGCGAAATTGAACGTATGACGATTATTCTATTAACGCCTGAAAAATCAGCTCTTCTTGTTGGTAAGCCAGGTATAGGTAAAACATCTATCGTTGAAGGATTAGCGTATCGTATTATCAATAATACCGTTCCGGAACGTTTAAAGGGTTATCGTGTTATTAAAATTAACTCTTCATCTCTTCTTGGTAAAGTCCAATATAATGGTAAAGAAGAAATGATTATAACAATTTTAGTTGATGAGTTAAAGAAGATGGAAAAAACCATTCTTTTCATTGATGAAATACATACCTTAATTGGTAGTAAAGATGGTGGGCCAATGGATTTAGCCAATATTTTAAAACCCGCTATTGACCGTGGGTTAGTAAAGTTAATTGGTGCGACAACGGATATTGAATATAATACTTATGTTGTCCGCGACCGTGCTTTCTTACGTCGTTTTGACCGCGTTGATGTTGAAGAACAAGATATTCCAACAACGATTGAAGTCTTAATGAAAACGCTACCTAAAATCGAGGCTCAAACGGGAATTAAATTTAAGTATAACGAATATGTAACTCGCCTTTTAGTTGAATCAATTGTTGAAGCTACTAGCGAATTTAAGCGTGTTTATGGATTAGGTGCGATGTATCCCGATGTATCATTCTCTGTTTTGACAGCTGCTTTCTCACATGCTTTATATCAAAATAAGGAATATGTTGAAATGGTTGATGTCTATGACGCTATAAAAAATAGTAAGCGTATATATCCTGACTCTCGTATTAAAGAGTTAGCTGCTTTTCGTGAAAAGTTTAAAGATATGGCTAAAGAAGAACAAGTAGAATTACCGGTTGTAACAATCGAAGAAATTCAAGAACCAGAACAATTTTAACTGGTTTTTTTAATTGGCAAAATAGTTCATGATATGGTATAATGATATAGAGGTGGTATGATGAAAGAAATACCTAGAAGAAATTACTTTATTGTTATTATTATAGCGGTTGTTGTTGTCGTACTTGCTTTCGTTTTAATGAATATGTATCATGCTAACCATAAAGAGGCATATGATTCTGTTATCAAAGATGTTGTCAATGAAATAAAGTATGATGATTTGGATAGCTATTTAACAGAAAATCCTGATGCTGTTATCTATATAAATAAGAATGATAAAGATAACAAAAAGTTAGAAGAAAAAATAAAAAAACTTATTGTAGATAATGATATTCAACAATATTTTGTCTACTGCGAACGCACTAAAGATATTGTTAAAAGATATGACTTAAAAGATGATAACCCTGTCTTTGTAGCATATAAAAATGGTGAAATTGTTGAAATTTATAGTACAGATGATTATACCGTTGAAAGTATCGAAAGTTTCCTAGTTCGTACGGGAGTTATTGATAATGATTAATATTGTCCTATTCGAGCCAGAGATACCACAAAATACGGGGAATATTATGCGTACCTGCGCTGGTACTAATGCTAAATTACATTTAATAAGACCACTGGGTTTTGCTTTATCGGATAAGGCTATCAAAAGAAGCGGCGTTAATTATATTGATAATTGTGAATATGAATTATATGATGATTTTAACGATTTCCTTGCTAAAAATGATGGTGAATTTTATTTCTTTACCAGATATGGAAAGAAACCACATAGTGAATTTGACTATAGCGATAAAAACAAGAATATTTATCTAATTTTTGGCAAAGAAAGTACGGGCATTCCCAAAGAAATTCTTAGGGAACACCTAGATCGTTGTACCCGTATTCCAACGACCGATAAAATACGTGCTTTAAATTTAGCAAATTGTGTTGCGATAGCGGTTTTTGAAGTATTACGTCAGCAAGATTATCCTAACCTCCTTCGTCATGAGACGATTAAAGGTGAAGATTATTTAATTGAAGATTAAAAAAATATAGAAAATGGGGTTGATAATATGCATTTAGTTGCTTTAAATATTGATTGGACAGTTGTTATTATATGTGTTGCGGCCATTTTTATCATGGCAATCATCGGATATTATACCGATAATAAAACAATTGAAAAAAGTAGTCAAGATGAAAAGAAAGAAGAAAATTTGGAGGTCAAAGAACAACCAGTTGCTGCTCAAGTAACTAATGTTCCAGTATCTCCAATACCAATGGCGGAGCCTAATGCTGTTAAAGATAATTTTGATGCTTATGACATTATCGATGCAGAGGACTTATTTGATACGACAATATTGCCAGAGACTAGTCAAACTGATAGTCAAGTATTATCTGTTTTTGAAGAGGCTAAAAATGATTATGAACAAAGCAAAAAGCAGGCTATATCTGAAGGCATTGCTCTTGCTCAAGAAGAAACCTTCCATTCTGACGATGTTATTGACTTTAATATCGATGAGCCACCTGTTTTAAGGGTTGAACAGGAAAATAAGCATCATGAACGTTTGAATACAGAAGATATTTTTAAAATATAAAAAAAGAAGATCAATGGACAATTGATCTTTTATTTATGACACGATAGATTTATAATGACATCCATATTATCATCTTTAGCCATAATGTTTTTATGAAGAATATGGCACTTGTCACATTCATAAATTATTTTATAAGTGTCTTTAAATTTTTCAACATCGATAGGTTTTAGTAAACCTTGGCATTCGTTTGCGCGATCACCAGGATTAATATCCACATGCTTGGAATATAGACAAAAAGGACAATGGTCACGTGCGGTATACCCTAGTTTAGAAACTTTCTTATGACAATTATCACAAACGAATTCTTCATCAAGGACATTGAAACGTTTCATTTAAATCACCTATCGAAATTATAACACAAGTATGGTATAATGTTAAATGTAATGTGTAATTACGAGAGGTGATGTAATGAATACCATTTATGATGTTGTTATTGTTGGAGCAGGACCTGCTGGTCTATTTGCGGCATATGAATTAATCGAGCGCAATAAAAAACTTAAAATATTAATTTTAGATCGTGGTAAAAAAGTTGCAAATAGATTTTGTCCAATGAACAAAAATAAAACAGCATGCGCTAACTGCAATCCTTGTAACATTTTAAGCGGTTATGGTGGAGCCGGTACTTTTTCCGATGGTAAATTGAATTTCATTCCCAAATTAGGAAAATCTGATTTATTTAAATATATGAGTCAATCCGAAGCTTACCGTTTAATTGATTACACGGAGGAAATATTCAATAAATTTAATATGGATAGCGATGTTTATCCAACTAATATGGAAGAAGCCGAAGCTATAAAGAAACGTGTAGCATTATTAGGCGCTAGTTTACTATTAATTAAACAAAAACATTTAGGTAGTGATCATTTACCTGAATATATCGATGGCATTTGTGAATATTTAGCTAAACATGGCGTAACATTAATGGAAAACACTAATGTTATAGATGTTAAAAGCATTAAAGAAAATGAACACCATGTTATTTATACCACAGGTAAAAAAGAACAAGAAGTTACATGTAAAAACCTAATTATTGCACCTGGTCGTACTGGTGCTAAATGGGTTCAAGAACTAGCCGATCGTTATCATATCCCATATTACTCACAAAGTATTGAGGTTGGTGTCCGTGTCGAAGTCCGTAAAGAAATATTGGAAGATTTATGTAATGTTATTTATGACCCAACAATCTTTATTAAAACAGATACCTATGGTGATGAAATACGTACTTTCTGTACTAATCCAGGTGGTTACGTAACAAAAGAAAACTATTATGGCTATATATGCGTCAATGGGCATGCTTTAAAAGATCAAAAATCAGCAAATAGTAACTTTGCTTTTATTAGTAAAGTAAGCTTAACTGAACCAGTTACCAACACCCGCCAATATGGAGAAAGTATTGCTCGTATCGCTAATGTTTTGGGTGATGGCAAACCTATTATTCAAACGCTTAAGGATTTAAAAAGCGGTCGCCGTAGTGAATGGCATCGTATTAATAAAGGCTTTATCGAGCCCACTTTAAAAGATTGTGTTGCTGGTGATTTAGCTTTAGTTCTTCCTCATCGTATTCTTTTGAATATTTTAGAGGGACTAGAAAAATTAGACAAAATAATTCCTGGTGTCGCTAACGACGATACTCTG
>CANRPL010000059.1 GCA_947632495.1 uncultured Bacilli bacterium | reverse complement strand
AAGAATATTAGCTAAAGAAGAAACAGGACGTATCGATTCTTATTTAGCTAATATTCTTCCTCATAGTCGTAGTAAGGTTGCTAAAATGCTTAAAGATGGTAGTATTTTAGTTAATGACGAAAAAGTCAAAAATAGTTACGAATTAAAAATTGGTGATATAATAACTGTTATGCCATATGAAGAAGAGGTAATGACAGCTGAAGCTGAAGATATACCCCTTGATATCGTATATGAAGATGATGATGTTATCGTTATCAATAAAGCCAATGGTGTCGTTGTCCATCCGGCCGTTGGCAACAATCACGGGACTTTAGTTAATGGCTTGGTTTATCATTCTAAAAACTTGAGTGATTTGAATGGTGAATTTAGACCCGGTATCGTGCACCGAATCGATGCTTATACGACAGGGCTACTTATGGTAGCTAAAAATAACGAGGCACATGCTTTTTTAGCGCAACAATTAAGTGAAAAGAAGACGACTCGTAAATATTGGGCTTTGGTATGGGGTGTTATTCGTCATGATACGGGTACTATCGATGCACCCATTGGTCGAGATTTAAAAGATCGTAAGCGTATGTGTGTCACAGCTACGAATAGTAAACCAGCTGTTACTCATTTCAAAGTTTTAGAACGTTTTAAGAATGCGACATTAATTGAGTTAAGTCTAGAGACTGGTCGTACACACCAAATAAGAGTCCATATGGACTATATTGGTTATCCGGTTGTCAATGATCCAGTCTATGGACATCGTAAACTTATTGATGATACAGGGCAATGCCTACATGCTAAAACATTAGGCTTTATCCATCCTAAAACACATGAATATATGGAATTTGATAGTGAATTACCTGAAAAATTTGTTCACATTATGTCAATGTTTAAGGGCGAATAGTTCCTTTACTAAAATAAGAAAATATATTACAATATAGGAGGTGGGAAAAATGAATATAACATTAGATAAAAATGATGAAATTGTTATGAAGTTGTTACATTATTTTATTACAGAACAGGGTTATAATCCAATTATTTTGCATGGTGCTAAAGATGAAATTTGGCTAGAGAATACCGAAGCTGATTATAAGATTATCCGTATTGTTACTAATTACATTCATAATGATGAACAATTTGATTATGATCTATATCGGACAAGACAGATAATGCGTACTATCGGTCGTAAGACTTTTAGCTTTAGTATGAATGCGTTAAGTATTTTTATCAATCTAGGCGATAATGTTCATTTAAATAATCAACCACTAAAAAATATTGATTGTATAGAACTTAAGACAATTGATGATTTATCTAAATATGATTTTGTGTTAGAGTCTTTTCCAACCATCAAGAAAATTGATAAAGTTACAGAACAAGGTTTAGAATTGTTTATGAAGTTAACGGATGAAATTAATAAGAAAAATCGTGAAGACGCTATTAAAGCGGATGAGGTTTTTAGCAAGAAGAGACCAGTTGTTACTTATGCTTTAATTATCAGTAATATTATTATGTTTGTCATGATGATTTTAGCGGGCGCTAATATCTTCAATATCGATGTTAATCTTTTATATGACTTTGGTGCTTTAACTAACTATAAGATGATGAATAGTCCCCTTGATTATATAAGATTACTTCCAAGTATGTTCTTACATGCTCATATCGTTCATATTTTATTTAACATTTATGCTCTTTATATTTTAGGGCCACAATTAGAAAGTTTCTTTGGTAAAGCTAAATATTTAGCTATTTACTTAATAAGTGGTATTATTGGTGGACTTACCTCTATGCTTTTCTTACCAGATGCAACAGTTACCGTTGGTGCTAGTGGATGTATTTTTGGCTTGATTGGTGCTTTCTTATATTTTGGTTACCATTATCGTGTTTATTTTGGCGGTATAATAAAATCTCAAATTATTCCTTTAGTTATCTTTAATGTCCTTATTGGTGTCTTTATCTCCGGTATTGATTTAGGTGCTCATATTGGCGGTTTAATCGGTGGTTATTTAGCTGCTAAATTAGTTGGTATTAAGTATAAAACAGGTGTAAGTGACAGTATTAATGGTGGCATTATGTTAGCTATTTTAACCGTCTTCCTTGTTTATATGGGAATGGTTATTTAAAACTAGAAGTATAATTCTAGTTTTTTTAGTTGATATTAAAAGTGTAAAGTAGCTAAATTATTTTAGGAAAAGTTATAAAAATAACTTTTTTATGTGCTAGAATGAAAGTGATTAGAGGTGGTCTTATGGCGAATCAAGAGCCTTTAGCGCAAGATGACATTGCTAAAGCTGAAGCTGAAACCAAAGTTAAGGATACTAGTACTGAAGAAAAAAAGGAAGAGGTAGCGAAAGCTTATGGTATTAGTTTAGCTGATATTGAACATATCCAACTAGATAATGGTAAAGAATTCTTTAAGTTTTATAATCCTAAAGATCGTAGTGTAAAGATGATTGAGAATATTGATTATGGTCATAATTTAAGTATGCAATTTAAAAATATTCAACAGGAATTGTCTTTTGCTCAAAGCCAAGATGAAAGGGATAATGCAGAAGCAATTTATGAACATTCAACGGCTCATAAAAATAGAGAAATTGATTTAATATCAATGACGGAACTTCGTAGTAATCGCTTTAAGTATATCCGTGAAATAAATCGCTTGTCTGCTATTGACCGTAAAAGGGTAAGAGCGCTAATTAAAAGTAGTGAGCAACTTCAATTAAGATATATTAATATCGAGAATGCAATTGGTATTGATGAAGATAATAATGTTATCGATGTCCGTTTTGACTATATTAATAATCGCGCTATTATACGTAATGCCAAAGTTTTAAATTATGATGACCATAAAGAATACACTGATAGTGACGATAATGTTATGACCGTATCTGATGAAGAGTTTGATAATGCTGCTAGTCAAATTACGGTTGTTGATGATGAGCCAACAATCACGGAAGCTGATGAGCGATTAACTGTTGGTGGCGAAGATATCAGTCTTAATACCGCTGTTCAATTATATCAAGTTCCTGAAGCTATCGATAAGATGGATATGTCTCCACGTCAAAGACATATTTATCGCGGTGTTGTGGCTGCTATTAAAAGACGTGTTAACAAAAATAAATTGGCTAAAACTAATCAAAAACAAAAAATATATACGAAAAAAGGTGAACACAGAGCTGCTTAACTCTGTGTTTTTTGTCTACTTGATGTCAATTTTTATCTAAATTTATCTTTATTTTATTCCTTTTTATAAAAGAGCAGAAGAATATTTTCATTTTTTACTAGTTTTTGATATAATTATTAATAGGTGTAGGTATGAAAAATATATATGGCTTAACAATGGAAGATCTAGAACAGTATTTTATATCTAAAGATGGAAAAAAATTTAAGGCAACCCAGGTTTTTGAGTGGCTATATAAAAAACGTATCAAAGCTTTTTCTGAAATGCGTAATATCAGTAAAAAAACAATTGCTGATTTAGAAAATGATTTTGTGATAGAACCATTAAATATTATCGCTAAAAAAGAGGACGTTGACGTTGTTAAATATTTATTTAACCTACATGATAATAATAAAATAGAAGCTGTTTTAATGCTTCATGATTATGGTAATAGTCTTTGTATCTCAACTCAAGTTGGTTGTAATATGGGGTGTCACTTCTGTGAAAGTGGAAGGCTTAAGAAAGTACGTAATTTAGATGCTAGTGAAATGGTAAGACAAATTTTAGCGGTAGAGGAAGATTTAAAAATTCGCATTTCGCATATCGTACTAATGGGTATTGGTGAACCATTTGATAACTATGATAACGTTATTGCTTTTATCGATATTATCAATAATCCTAAAGGTATTGATATTGGTAGTCGTCATATAACGATATCAACTAGTGGTATTGTCCCTAAAATAGAGGCCTTTATGAATTATGATAAACAGGTCAATCTTGCTATATCACTTCATGCTCCTAATAATGCTATTCGTTCAAGTATCATGGAAATTAATAAAGCATATCCTTTAGAAGTGTTAATTCCTACAGTAAAAAAATATGTCCTAAAGACGGGACGTCGTGTTACTTTTGAATATATTATGTTAAAGGATGTTAATGATAGTGAAGAACAGGCTCTTTTACTTAGTGAGTTACTTCGTGGCATTAACTGTTATGTCAATTTAATTCCTTATAACGAAACAAGCCATATTGAGTATAAGAAAAGTACTAAAGAACAAATTATGAAATTTTATGATACCTTAAAGAAAAATGGTATTAATGTCACTGTCCGACGTGAATTTGGTAGTAAAGTTAATGCGGCATGTGGACAACTAAGATCCAATTACGAGGAGGCTAAAGATGAAATATAGTTATTTAACAGATCCAGGAAAAATAAGAGAGCGTAATGAAGATAGTGTCATTATTGTTGAAAATCGTGCCGGCGAAATTTTAATGTGTGTTGCCGATGGCATGGGTGGTCATAAAGATGGTGAAGTAGCGTCAAGTATCGCCATCACACATATTAGTAAAAGATTTCAAGAAATAAGTAGTGTCGGTAACAAGGAAGACGCTATTAATTGGATTCAGTCAACTATTAGTGAAGCTAATGTAGCGATTTTTAAATATGTAGCAGAACATCCTGAAAGTATGGGGATGGGAACGACTGTTGTTCTAGCAATCCTTACACCTTCTTTCTTACTGTTTGGTAATATCGGTGATTCATCTGGCTACGTTATTAAAAATAATAAGTTACATAAGATAACTGTTGATCATACATTAGTTAATTTATTAGTTAAAAGTGGTGATTTAACAGAGGAAGAGGCTAAAGATCATCCTCGAAAGAATGTTTTAATGAAAGCTTTAGGCGCTAATACAAGTGTTGAAGCAGATATTTTTAATGTCGAATTAAATGTTCAAGGTATTATGTTATGTAGTGATGGACTTACTAATATGCTTACCGAAGATCAGATTAATAAAGTATTAAATAGTGATTTACCTATCGATAATAAATTGAGTAAACTAATCTTTAAAGCTAATAATCGTGGTGGTAATGATAATATTTCGGTAGCGTTACTTTATAAGGAGGAAATGTAATATGATTGTTAAAGGCCAAAAAATTGATGGTCGATATCAGATTATTCGTACCATTGGTGAAGGTGGGATGGCTAATGTATATCTTGCTTATGATACTATTCTAGAACGTGAAGTAGCTGTTAAAATATTACGTGGTGATTTAGCTAGTGATGAAAAGTTTGTTAAACGTTTTCAACGAGAAGCTAAAGCTGCTAGTTCTCTAAATCATCCTAATATCGTCGAGATGTACGATGTTGGTGAAGATGATGGTAATTATTTTATCGTTATGGAGTATGTCAATGGTAAAACTTTAAAGAGTTTAATAAAAAAGCGTGGTGCTTTATCATTATCTGAAACTATCGATATTATGTTACAGCTTACAAGTGGTATTGCCTGTGCTCATGAGAGTTTTATAATTCATCGTGATATTAAACCACAAAATATTCTTATTTTAGAAGATGGTCGTGTTAAAATAACCGATTTTGGTATTGCTGTTGCTTTAAATAGTACAGAATTAACACAGACTAATTCAGTTATGGGTTCAGTTCATTATTTACCACCAGAGCAGGCTAATGGTAATGTTGCGACTGTCAAGAGTGATATTTATTCTCTAGGTATTTTAATGTATGAGCTTTTAACTGGTAAGTTACCATTTAAAGGTGATAATGCGGTTGAGATTGCGATTAAACAGATGAAAGATCCACTACCAAGCATTATTAATCAAAATGCTAGTGTTCCACAAAGTGTTGAAAATGTTGTCTTAAGGGCATGCGCTAAAAATCCAAAGAATCGTTATGATTCTGTTAGTGAAATGCATGAAGACTTGAAGACTGTTTTATCAGAATCTAGAATGGATGAAAAGAAAATTGTCTATGAATATCCTGAAACTGATATTGAACCAATCAAAGTTAAGGATAAAGAAAAAGAGATAGAAGAAACAAAAGTAGTAGAGACACCAGTTGAAGAAGAAAAAGAAGATAAGGAAGGAAATGTTTCAGTGAAGAAGTTTAAGATTGTTGTATGGCTAGTTGGCGTTATTGCTTCTATTGTAGTTGTTGGCCTTTTAATAATATTCTTTACCTTACTAAATTCTAGTAAGACTAAAAGTGTTGTCTTACCTTATATAGCTGGTAAAACACAAGATGAGGCCTTTGAAGAGTTGGATAAAATTGGTGTTTATTATGAAAAAGAAAGTGCTTCTAGTAATGATATTGAAGAGGGTTTAGTCATTGGTTATAAGACTCGTAAAGAAGGATCAAAGGTAAAACAAGGTACAAATGTTACCATTTTGATATCAAGTGGTCTAGCTGGTGAAGTAATTGATGATTATACAAAACGTAACTTTAATGTCGTTCAAATTGAACTTGAGGGACTAGGATTTAAGGTTGTTCCAACCATTAAGAAAGTTTCTACTGAAGAAGAAGAGTATAAAGATGCTTTCGAAGGTATGATTATTGATCAAAATCCAAAAGCTGGTAGTCGTCTCGAAAAAGGTGGCGTTATCGAGTTAATTTACGCTACATTAATTACGGTATATCCTGATTTCTTAAATGGTGAATACGATAGAGAAGCTATTCAACAATTCTGTGATGACAATGGAATTAATTGTGAATTTAAAGTTGTTACGGATTCTGGTAAAAAGGAAGGTACCATTTTAAAACAAAGCCGTAATGCCGGTGTTGAAGTAAAACCAGGTGCTTCAATTCTTATCGAGATTGCTGGTACAGCACCAAAAGAAGAACCAAAACCAGATACTTCTAATTCCAATTCTAATGAGCCAGCTGAATAATTATGCAAGGAATAATAGTTAAACAAATAAGCAATGATTATACTATTCATCTCGATAATGACGAATATGTTGTCTGTAAAGCTCGTGGCAAGTTCCGTAATATGCATATCACACCATTAGTTGGCGATTATGTTACTATTGATTATGAAAATAAATATATTTTAGAGATTCATCCCCGTAAGAATGAATTAATTAGACCTACGATAGCGAATGTTGATCAAGCGGTTATTATTACGAGTGTTTATATTCCTAATTTTTCATCTAACTTATTGGATAAGTTATTAGTTATTATCGAATATAATAATATTAAACCTATTATCTGCTTTACTAAACTAGATTTAATTGATGATGAATATCGTAAAGAAATAGATAATTATATTAAATATTATCGTAAGATTGGTTATGATGTTTATCTAAATACTGACGAAGAAATAAAAGATATTTTTAAAGATAAGGTTACGGTTTTTGCTGGCCAGAGTGGGGCTGGGAAAAGTACTTTGCTAAATCATTTAGATAAATCTTTAAATATTGCGACTGGTGAGGTATCCGTTGCTTTAGGTCGTGGTAAGCATACTACTCGTCATGTTGAACTATTACCTATATTAGATGGTTTAGTTGCCGATACACCAGGCTTTTCCTCTTTAGATTTTATCGGTATGACTAATAGTGATATAAGGGATTGTTTTACGGAGTTTAATAAATATCGTGATAAGTGTCAGTATCAAGATTGTATGCATAAAAATGAAGGTGATTGTGAAGTTAAACGCCAAGTTCAGTTGGGTAATATTATGGCTTCACGATACGATAATTATTTAAAGTTTATTGATCGCAAAGAGAATGTAGATTATTAATCTACATTTTTTATTTGCTTTTATCTTATCAGTTCGGTATACTTATAGTAGAATAGTTGGAGGATATTATGATTTCGATTACATTACTTAGTATTAAGGATGATACTAATAAAATTATAGAAGCTGATAATTTGCATCCGGATTTTTTACACATTGATGTTACGGATGGTAAATTTGTTAATAATCATGTTGAAATGGAAACATTACCAGACCTTAAAACAAAAAGAGAAGTTCACCTAATGGTTTATGATG
>CANRPL010000058.1 GCA_947632495.1 uncultured Bacilli bacterium | reverse complement strand
CAAAAATAACGCTTTAAATTATTTTATAAAACTACCGCTATTAATAAATTATGATAATAGTCCTAAATTGTTACCAAAAGGTTAATTAAAATGAACAATAAAAGACTATTTTATCTCATGTTAGGCTATTTCATAATTAGTTTTCTTTTTAAATTACAAGGTACCAGTTTCCTCTTTAATTATTTGAATGCTATTTTCTGGTTAGTTATTTTAATTATTCTTATCAAGGTTAAAAATAATTATTTTATTCATCAAAATAAAGAATATCTCATCAGACTTTTTATCATTCTTTTGGCTTTTAATATTATTTATTTTTCGCTAGGCTATTTAAGCGGCTTTATTAAAAATCCTATAGATCATACAATTACTGGTCTATTAGAAAATATTTTTATAACTATTATTCCTATTATTGGTATAGAATGTATGCGCTATATCTTAATTAAGAGTAATCCTCAAAATATAACTTTACTTTGTTTTTTGACAATCATTTTTATTCTTAACGATTTAAATATCAATTACTTAATTAACTTATCTAGTTTAAAAATGTTTTATTATTTTTTAGTAATGTTTATGGAAATTATTTTTCGTAATATATTATTTACTTTACTCTCTTTAAAATATAATTATTATTTACCAATAGTAATTAGTGTTACAGATAAGTTAGTTTTTCTTTTTTGTTTTAGCCTGCCTAATATGAACTGGTTTATAATTGGTGGCTTTTATTTAATAAAGTATGGCTTTATATATTATTTTTTTCTTACCAATCCACTTAAACAGTCTCATCATCAAGCTTTATACGTTATTATTTATCAATTTATCATCATTCTTATATGTTTCATGCTAGGTTTATTTAAATATGAAGCTATAGCGATAATGTCTAACAGTATGCATCCGATATTTAGTAGAGGGGATATTGTCATTTATAAAAAAGATTTAAAAGCAATTAAAACTGGCTCTATTATTGTTTATAATTTAGATCAAAAATATATTGTTCACCGCGTTATCAATAGGGAAGTAAATAGTTATGAAACGAAGGGAGATAAAAATCTAAATGCGGATATTGTTAAAGTAAAAAGAGAAAATGTTAAAGGTATATATTGCTTTCATATTAAATATTTAGGTTATCCTGTTGTATGGTTAAATGAACTATTAAAAGGAGAGACATAGAATGTATAAAAAGATTAAGGTTATAGTTATCTTTTCCTTCATAACAATAGGTTTCATCTTAATAATATTAGGCTTTTATTTTAAAGAAAAACAGCAAAATAAAAAAGAAGATACTTTTATTAGTAAGACGGATTATGATATTACTTTAAAAGATAATCCTTTCTTTGCTTCTAAAACACTACCTTCTAATCATTATTATGTCGCTAAATTAATTGATCAAGTTAATATTACTTTTGATCTTACTTTAAATGAATCTTATGATTATATCATTACAACGACGTTAAAGGGGTACGTTAATAATGATGAAATATGGCAAAAAGATTATCCGTCTTTAAGTGGCTTTTTTGATAGAGAGTTAAAGAAAAAAGTAAGCATTGATTATGAAACTTATGTCAATTTATTCAAAGATTTCCAAAATACATATAATCTTTCTTTAGATGGTAAAGTAATTGTCGCTTTAAAGGTCATATCTAAAGATAGAAAGATTTATCCATTGGTGGAGGTTGAGATATCAATCGATGATAAAATAGCTTTTGTAGTCGTAAATAAATTAGATAATACCTTCACTGAAAAAGGAGATAATATATATAAAATATTAGTTATTGTTGGACTTTCTATAATCATTATATTTCTTCTTATTGTATTTAAAAAATATCCATATCCTAAAGATAATTTTTCATCCGTTTTAAAAAGGTATGCTGATTTAATTATTAAAATGCCTAGAGAACCAGATATTCATAACTTAAATATTATTTACTTAAATAGCATTAATGATTTAATTAGTTTTGCTATTTCATATAATGCTAAAATATTAGTTTATGATAATACTTTCTATATTTACAATCAGCAAAATTGTTATATTTATAAAAATTTTCTTGAATAAAATAGATAGATATTAATTGTGATATAATATTAGCAGTTAGTTAGTGAGAATAATAACATATCTATTGATGAAATCTTTAGTTACCCATAAAAAATAACGGTGAAATTTATGGCTAAAGTAAATAAATGATTAAAGATAAATAAAATCGTGCTATAATAGACTATATTATTTAGGAGGAGTTATGTCTAAAATTAGTAATGTTCTTACGATGATAGAGTATTTAAGTTCTGGAAGAAAATATAGTATTAAAGAGTTAGCTGAAAAACTAGAAGTATCTCCTCGGATGATTCGTATCTATAAAGATGAACTTGAAAAAGCGGGGATTTATATTGACACAATTAAAGGACCATATGGAGGTTATGTTTTAAATCAAAACATTAATGTTCCTAAAAGATTTATAACTCCAAAAGATATAGATGTTCAAAATAAAGATTTATATAATTTAATTAATCGGGCCGTTAAAGAGAAAAGAAAATGTTTGATAACATATTATGCGAAAGATAAGAAAAATCTTTCTAAAAGAATTATTCATCCTTATGATTTAATTCTTTTAGGTAATGAATGGGGTGTCGCTGCTTACTGTGAAGTCAAAGAAGAAATAAGACATTTTTATATTAACCGAATTAAATCGATTGAAATATTAGATAATTTTTATAACTGACGTATATATTGCCTCTTCTTTTGTTATTCTATAGTTAACAAAGGAGAGGTTTTTATGATTAAACATACACGTACGGAGTCGACCGCTATTAATTTTGCTAAAATTGAAGAACGCTTATTTCAAATAAATGATCCTAAATTATTAACTAATTTTGAATTTAGTAGCCATAACTATTTATTTAGAAATGTTCCTACATTGATTGTAGCGACCGGTGGTTCTAAAGCTGTCGCTTTTTATCTTAAAATGTTTTTAGAGTCAAGAGAAACTTTATGTGAAGTAATCGAACCAAGAGATTATTTTTATAAAAAGAATATTAATCAGTTTAAAAATCTAATTGTCTTTTCAAATAGTGGACAATCAAATGGATTATTAGAAATATTAAGAAGTTTTCCTGGTAGCAGTTATTTAATTACTAGTGAATATGTACAAGAGGAAGAAGATTATACATATAAGGCTGGTTATTTTGCAAATGAACCAGCACCACTATTTGATATTCTTTATTGGAGTAATGGTCAATATAAAAAGCGAGAAAAAAGTTTTATTTCAATTATTCCAACGCTTGCACCCATGTTAATGATTTTAGACTTAAGTGTATTAGGATTAAAAAAGGAAGCATTATCAAGTGAAGATTTAAGAAAGATAAATGATAAATTAAAACAATTATTAAAGCGAAGTGAAGAACGAGTTAATAGAATTAACTTTAATTTTAAAGACACAAACTTAATTCAAGTTTTATCAGGATATGATACAACTTGTTCTACTTCTATTTTAGAATCTAATATGGTCGAAACAGGAACCTCTAGTGTCGTCGTTCATGATAAAGGCTCTTATTGTCATGGCCGAAGTAATTTATTATTTCAAAATTCAGAGAGCCCTATTATTTACTTAACGCATCAAATGAAGGGACTGGATAATGAATTATTACCAATTCTTGTTCAAGAATATCCTAATATTTTTCTTTTTCATACGTTAGATGAAGATGCTAATATCTTTTGGAAAGAATATTATTTAGCTTTGCAAATGTACTTTTTATCTAGAAAGATAGCTGATGATAAAGGTATTGATTTAACAATGCCGGAATATAACCCTAAAGTCATTAAAAAATTATACCATTATCAAGGAGAGATGTAAGATGGAAAAAATAACTTATGTAACAGGAAATTATGGTAAATATATATCAGTAAAAGAGAAATTTGAACAGGCTGGTATTGAAATAGATTATTTTAAATATGATTTAAAAGAGCCTAATATTAATGATATAAAATTGATATCAAAAGAAAAAGCTCGTCAAGCTTATCAAATTTTAAATACACCTGTTTTTGTTGCTGATTCTGGTTTCTATATCGAAGCTTATCCTGATCATCCCGGTTATCCAGGAGCCTTTGTTAAAAGGAGTGGAATATCATCTAATATTGAAGAACTATTAGAGGTGATGCGTCAAGTTGAAAATAGGAATTGTTATTTTTTAGATTGTTTAACCTTTTATGATGGTAAAGATTATTTTCAATTTTTAGGAGTTAGTAAAGGAACACTTTCACATGAGATAAAAGGTGAACAAAATAAAAAGGCTAAATCAAGATTATGGTTAGTTTTTATACCTCTTAACTGTAGTAAAACGTTAGCTGAAATGTCAGATGAAGAACGAAATAATAGACCAGATTATCGTACTAGTGCGACAGATGAATTTATTAAATGGTATAAAAAGATGCTTGATGATAAGCATGATGAAACTGGTAAAAAATTAGTAAAAAAAGTCTTATTTTAAGACTTTTTATTGATATTTACGTTTAACTTTTATCTTTTCCGTATCATCTTCTGGATTATTAGAATAGTCGATAACACTATTATATATTGGATATATGATATTAGCTAATTGTAATGGACCGGTACATTCTTGAAACATTGTTAAAGGTCCATTAACTAAAATCTTATCTTGTCTTGTCTTTAAGGTATTTCTTTCATATGGTGGAAAGAATGCTTTTTTAGGTGATATAAATCCTCTAGTTGTTTTCCATAATTCATAAATTATCGGTGGTACACAACCATTATGCATATGTCCACATATAACAAGGTCATATTTACTTAATAATTCTAAAACATCAAAATCAGCTAAATGAATAGGAGAATGAATAAGTAAAAGCGCTAATTTATCATCCGGAATAGTCTGTGGTAAATTACTTTTTAAATCTGTTATTAAAGCCTCTTTATTTTCATCGTGTTTAGCTCCAAGATGGTAAAAAGCATAACTTTGCGTTATTCCCGTAACAAAAACATCACTATCCTGATATGAAGCATTATTTAGTAAAGACACATTAGGAAGATTATTTACCTCATTATAAAATGCTTCATCTGGGTGATATTGCCAACCACCGTGTTCTTTTTTCTGATAGTAATCATGGCTACCTAAAGATATTAATGTTGGAGCAATCGTCGCAATATCACTAAGCCAAGATAGTAATCTTTTCCGTTCATGAGTATCTTTAATCATATCTACCGAATCAATTACATCGCCGGGAAATAAAATATAGTTAGGATTTATTTCGGTTAACTTATTAGCGATTAAAAGAAGCTTTTTGTTAGATAACGTGTAACTAAAGTGAAGATCACTAATCGCACTGAATCTTACTATATCATGAGCTTTAGGATTATATAATTTGTAAGATGTAGTATGGCATATATTCATAATAATATCTCCTTTGCTTAAGTGGTTATTATAAAAGATCGCTACTATGAAGTCAAATAATTAATTTTTTTCATGATAACTTAAACGATATGTTTTAACTATCTCATATTCACCAAAATTAGCTTTATCGGGATTAATTATTATTTTTTGATTAAAGTCATAATTGATAACGGGACCAAAATATCCCCATTTTTGATACCAGATACCACTATAACTTTTTCTAATAAAGTGAAATGTTTTACCGTTAGTAAGTAGAGAAATAATCCACCATAAGTCACTATATTTTCTTCCTACTTTTAAACCCGAATTAGCGCTTATTACATCTTCGCTACATTGGATATTTAAAGCTTTTAAATCTAATAGCAGACGATCTTCAAGAGACATCTTTTTAAGTTCATCAAGCTTTACCCCAAATATGATAGATCCCATTACTCCAAGTTGGTAAGCACCTTTTACAATATCACTTTCTCTAACATCTAATCCAAGCGCAAAAGCATAACAGTTAGTATCTAGAGTATAGTCCCAATCTTCTTCTTTAATACTAATCGCATCTCTTATTTCTTTACTAGACATTTTTAGTGTATCCATAATCCCACCTAGTTATCTATTATAACATATCATTTTTAAATTATTTTTTTACTTACTAATGTTTTGCAAATTTTTTAAATATCTCGTATAATTTAATTAGTAGTTAGGAAGTGTTAATATGGAGTATACATATCATACTGAAGGAACTTGTGCGAAAAGAATTAGATTTAATTTAGATGGTGATGTTGTTTCTCATGTCGAATTTTTAGACGGTGGCTGTCCAGGTAATCTTCAAGCTGTTCCCCGTTTAGTAGAAGGCATGACGGTTGAAGAAATTGAAAAGAAAATCGGTGGTATTCAGTGTGGATACCGTGGAACATCTTGTGCTGATCAATTATCTAAAGCTGTTCGAAAAGCTTATGATGAATCAAAAGCACCTGTTGATTAAGACAATTAATTTTGTCTTTTTTACTTGTTTTTAGAATATTATGTTTGTATAATATTTTAGTGGGAGCAGTATTATGGAAGAGAAGAAAGGTAAAAAAAGTATTTGGTGGAAAATTTTAATTATTCTTGGCTGTTTAGTAATTTTGTTAGTATCATTCTTTATTGGATCATATTATTTGGTTCCGCATATTAATCTAAATGGTGATAAAGTTATCTATTTAAACGTTGGTGATGAATATGAGGATGCTGGCGCTACAGCTAATATTCATGGTAAAGAAATCAATAAAGAAATTAAAATGAGTGGTCAAGTTGATAGCCATCATAAAGGAACATATAAGTTAACTTATGAAATAAAAAAAGGTCTCATGACAAGTAAAGTAAGTCGAACAATTATTGTTAAAGATACGGAACCACCGATTATTGAACTAGTTGGTGATCAACAAGTTACTGTTTGTGAGACTAAACAATATAAAGAGTTAGGCTATGAGGTAACTGATAATGCCGATGGTGATTTAAGTGATAAAGAAGTAGTTAAAATAAGTGATGATGAAATTACTTATGAAGTAGAAGATGAAGATGGCAATAAGGCTACGGCTACTCGTCAAATTGTCGTCCAAAAGTTAGTTAAACCAACAATTAAATTGGAAGGAAATAGTACCGTTTTTCTTTATCAAGGTAATAAATATAACGAAATAGGCTATAAAGCTTATGATGATTGTGGCGATGATTTAACCAGTAAAGTAGTTGTTAAAAATAATATTGATTTAAAAACACTTGGAACTTATACTGTCACTTATGAGGTCCAAGATAGTAAAGGACATAAAGCGACGGCGACAAGAAAGGTCAATGTTACCAAAAAACCTACCGGTGGTGTTATATATTTGACATTTGATGATGGACCAAATAGTGGAACAACTGATGTCATTTTGGATATATTAAAAAAAGAAAATGTTAAAGCTACTTTCTTTGTTACTAATAAAGGACCTGATTCTTTGATAAAAAGAGAATATGATGAAGGACATACGGTAGCTTTACATACCGCATCCCATAATTATGCTAAAGTGTATGCTTCAGTTGATGCATATTTCAAAGATTTGGCCCTTGTTCATGATCGTGTTTTAAGAATTACCGGTTATGATGCCCATATTATTCGTTTTCCTGGGGGTAGTAGTAATACAGTTAGTAGGAGTTACCAAAAAGGTATTATGACGACTTTAACAAAGGAAGTAAAAAATAGGGGATATCACTATTTCGATTGGAATGTTGATAGTAATGATGCTGGTGGCACAACATCCGCAACAGGTGTCTATAATAATGTTATTAAACACCTATCGCGTCAGCGTGCTAATGTCGTTTTAATGCATGATATTAAAACGCAAACTCGTGATGCATTAGAGAAGATTATTAAGTATGGTAAAGAAAATGGATACACATTCGCACCTCTTACGATGTCGACTCCTGAAGTTCATCATGGTGTTAATAATTAGTATTAATTGATAAAAAAAGAAACTAAATGATTAGTTTCTTTTATTTTAGTGGTACATCAATCTTTTCACTAACATCGTCTTCTAATTTTTCAGGATGAAGTAAAAGATATTGAATAAGCTTAATTGATTTAGCAAAATAATAACCGTCAGCTACACGCTCATCAAAGTTAATACCAAAATCACATATTTTTAGAATTTCTTTTTGACCATCGATTATTTTTTCTTCATCTTTAATTTCACCCATTGTCGCTAAAGAAGAACAAGAACCAAAATCAGTAATATTGTGATGGATAGCCCCACAATGAATGGATCCTAAATCGGAAACAATAATACTACTATAATATAGATTATCTTTGATTAAAGAATTAGGTAAATGACCCTTTCTATCCAACCATTTGAATATTCCAACGAGAGGTACTCTTATAATATTAGGTAACTTTCCTAATATATGGATAGCTTTATTAGCACCATCACCTTTATCTTGATGATTTCTTATATTATCAACTTTATCACTAATCTTTTTAGATATATCATATACGGTATCTTCAATAGATATTGGTAAAATAACCA
>CANRPL010000057.1 GCA_947632495.1 uncultured Bacilli bacterium | reverse complement strand
TTACATTGTATCAAACTTATGTCTTTTTATAAAATAAAACAGTGTCAGTGATTTTCTCACCAACACTATTTATAATATAACCAAAAGAAATGATAAAACATTTCTTTTTTTTATAGCTCGTCCTTAAGTATGTTACTTAAATCCTTCCTATCATCAACAACATTATAACAAACATTATTTTAAAAAGCAAGTTAAAGACTATATTTTATATCTAAAAAACTAATATATTACTAGCATTACTTGAAAGCAAATTAACATACTTAAGGACGTTTATTTTTTACCTATCTACTATGTTGTAATGAGAGGTACGTATGAAAGAGAAAGTAAGACGTGTGATGCGTAAGATAAAAAAGATGAATTATAAGCTGTTGATAGTATTGTTAGCTATAGCTTTTCTAGGTGTGGGAACGGGTGCTATTACAACTGTTAGAATGCTTATGAGTGGCGAAAAGTATGATTATCAAACCAATCTAGAAAAGGTTGCTGATAATGTAACGATGGACAACTACTCTAACTTATTAATATCAACTACTACAGGAACCCGTAATGCCGGAAGAATGTGGTCAGATAAAAGTGTAACTACACAAACGGTTGTCCTTGATACTGATACAGATGGTTATGAAGGACAAGTTAAAGGTAATACACCTTTTATCAGCATTTTTTCAGCTTTGGGATCATCTCAAGTTATAAATGAATACCCACCAAATCCTATCGATTTGGTTTTAGTGCTTGATATGTCAAGTTCGATGAATTCAGGGGATGATTCACAAAGTCGTGTTAGTAGATTAGCTAAAGCTGCCGACAAAATGATTACGGATGTTTTAAGTTTAAATAAACACAATCGTGTATCTGTAGTTTTATTTGATGATAATGCTTATACATTAGTACCTCTTGATCATTATGAAATAGCTGAAGACTCACCTGATTATGTAAAAGGTCGTGGCTTTTTAGATAAAAATCCTGGTTCTGGAACTACTGACGGGGCAACTGTAGTAAATGGCCCTGATGGGTTACCAATTGAATACCGTGACCAAAAACATCAAGAAACTGAAGATATATATTACAATTTCCTTGCGGTTGAAAAAGGCTATCCTAACGTATCTAGTGGCAAAGGTTCTACTGACTGGGGAACCGAGGGAGCTATTTATGGCACTGGCACCAGTTATGGATATGGCCGTAACGTTATATTTAAATATAAACCTGATGAGACTAAAGGAACTGATTATAACACCGATAAATATGATGGTGTAGACAAAGCCAATCATGATAGTGATGATAAGGCTGTAACACTTCTTCAACGTACGCAAGGTGGAACTAATGTTCAAAGTGGTTATTGGTTAGGACTAAAACATTTAGCCGATGCTGATACAACGCCTGTATCTTATGAATTATCTACTGGCGAAGTAGTAACAAGAGATTTCTTGCCTGTAATTGTAACGCTTACTGATGGTTCATCCAATATGGCTGGTAAATATTCTACATGGTGGATGCCTAGTGCTGAAGGACTAGATACACTAAATACTTTCTCTCAAGATAGTGGCTATAGTGAGAATAATACTAGTAATAAATCCAATGATATGATGAACTGGTATGATGTTCATTCTGACGCAATGGTTAGTTTAAGAGCAATTATGACGGCTGCTTATTGGAAGAAAATTGCCCAAAAGAATTATCGCCGCGATTTCCAATTTTATACAATTGGTTTAGGATTAGATAATATTGACGAAAAAATGGCGATTAATCCAACAGGATATTTGAAAAAAATTGAGGATTTGGCTGATGAAAATTTAGATGAACATGAAACAGTTACTGCTAAAAATGTGTATGAAATAGCGCAAAATTATGTAGCTGGTGGTAGCCCACGTTATATTTCATATGAGGCAGCAGAATTACCTGATGATCGACCTGATGATTATACTTTTTTCCATCCTACAGTCACTACCGATACTAAAGATGCTAGTGCCTATGCTAAACCTACGGAAACTTATGATGATAGAAGAGAAATGAATAAAGATCCTAATCTTGCAAACCATATGTACCGTAGATATTCAGTTAGCTCATCTTTACCACCAATTACTTTATTTGAAATAGATGATGTTAGACAAGATCCATCTAGTTATAAAGTTTATTATTCAAGTTATGATATGGAAGATTTGGATGCTCTTGGATATGTAAGAACGAGAAATGATGGAAGTGACGTCGAAGAAGCTGTTAAGCGAAACAGTGCGAATCCTATCTTTGATGCTTCATCTGGCCTTACAGATCCAAATCCTAAATATACAAAAGAGTTTTTTGCCAAGATTGATTTAACTTCGATGGATGACCTTAAGTTTAACAACCGTTATTTTGATATTAGGGATGGTGCTTATTTAGAATCTGTTTTTGATGAGATTTATACTTTAATTCAAGGAACGGTATTTGAACCAGTACGTGGTCAAAATGATGCAGGCATTTCTGATTCTATTACCTACACTGATCCAATAGGACTTTATATGTCTGTTAAAAATAAGGCTGTAAACTTTGACGGTACAGATTATGACATGGCAATGTTATTATTTGGACAAATGCATGGTATAGTTAAGACAGCTGTTTACGATTTCCATTTTAATGATGCATGGATGAAAAAGAATAAGCCAGCTGAACAAGGTCATAAAGCAATGCAGGCTGGTTGGTACACTTCTAGTGATCCTGAAACAGCAACATTTATGGGAGCTAATGAAAACGATGGTAAATGGGAAGATGGTAATATTTATTATTTAGATTATCAAACAGCGCTTTCATTTCTTCCAACTTTATCTGATTCTAAAATTTCAGAACCTGAAGATTTACCGGATGATTTAAAAAATATTAAATATATAGTATATCGTTTTGCTGAAAATTCAACTGAAAGAAATGTTCTTCGTTGGAATTCAGCTTATGGTGATCGCCCAACAGAATTAACGGAAGGTAATCCAGGCGTTTATCGTTTAAGCGATATTCGTATTTGGATAGAGGATTCCGAAGATTATCAAGCTGATGGCGAAGGAACAATTGATTTAGGTTATGATGAAGCTTTACGTGTCAATATTCCAGTCAATGCAGTTCCACTTCAGGTTGCAACTGTAACGATGGATGAAAATGGTGTAAGATCATTTGAGACTAACTTAAATAGAAAGGATGAGTCAACGCCATTAAGGTTGTTCTATGGTGTCGGTTTACAAGACAACATTATAACCGAAGATGGTTTAGATGTTGATGTAGCTAAATTAAGCCCAGAGTATTTAAAGAAGAATAGAAATGGTGATAACATTTACTTCTATTCTAACTATTATAGTGCGACTACATATAAAGATTATATAACTGATGTTGAAGAGTATCGTACAAGAGGAGATGCTAACTTATCATTCTCAGCAAGTGGGGCTAATAAATATTACAGTTTTCAAAAACCACTAGAGATATTTGAAGTTAACGATGGTGAAGAAATTCAATCTAACGGTACATATAAAGAGATACCTTTATCAGCATTAGATGATGTTAATGCTTTTAAAGCAACACATACACAAGTTAAAGAAAAAAGTCAATTAAAGTCTGATAAATGGTATTATATGATAACTGATTATTATATACCAGGTTCAACAAAACCAACTTATCTAGCGGTAGCGCGTTATGGTGAAGAATTTGGTTCTGGTATATCAGGTGATAATGTTTTAGCATGGGATTACCTATGCTGGTATAGTAAAAAATTAAATGAATGGATTACGTATGATGCTAATGCTGAAAAGCCTGTAACTTCTGATGATTGGGTTTTGGCTACTCGTCCAGGCGGATTACGTGTTGGTGATATGGCTCAAAGCCGTCGTGCTAAAAGTGCTAACCTTACGGAAACAGCTAATAACTATTATTTGCCTACAGTAAGTCCAAATACAACTGGTGAGATGGAAGAGGATGATCCAGATAACATTATTATTAATGACTATTTAGGCAATAATGGACGTGTTACTATTAAAGATACAGGCTTATTGGTAACTAAAGAAGTAGAAATTGCTGGGAAAAATCCTGATGAGACATATAAAGATGAAGAATTTGCTTTTGATATTTATGTTGAAAATCGTGAAGGGGACTTCAGTGTTGTTAAGATGCATAAAAATCAGTTTAGTGGCAAATGGCAATTAAGAATTAGTACGATTGATGCGGTAACAAATAATGACGGCTTACTTCAAAATCCAGACAATAGTTTGTACGTATATAATAAAGATGGTCAAGATTACTATGTTTTCTTAGGTCAAACATTGACGACTAGAGCATCAGGCTTAAATGAGTTTGCCTTTAGAGTATATTCGGCTGAAGATAATGATAGTGGCGTCACTTTAAAACGCTCTGGCCGAACAACATACGTAAATAATCCAAGTGAAATGGAATCTACTGATAAAGTAAAATATGCTCAAGCTGGTGGCGAGAATAATGTTGGATCAATTGATTTCTGGATTGATGAAGTATCACTTGTCCCAAAAAATGCTTATGATAGCGGAGCTTGGGATCAAACAGGCAATTCTCATACCAAAGTTAAAGAATTCGTTATTTCACATCTAGATTCAACTAAAGAGGGCGTTGCGCAAATTAGTTCAAAGTATTTGACTAAAACAGAATATTTAACAACTACATTATATTTTGGATATAAGAATCGTCCCGAACAAAAGCCAGATAGTTGGCCACAAACTAATTGGGATACTCAAAAAGCTAATGTTGCTCAAATTTCATTAAAGCATGATGAAGGTGTTATGCTAGTGGGAATTGAGTCGGGAACAGATTATGAAGTTACTGAAAATTTAACGGAAGAACAAAAAACAACTAAAAAGATTAATATTGATCGTATTGAGTTGGAAACTTTAAACAGTACTTCAGTTAAGGCCGATACTAATAAAGTAACTGGTCATACCGAATCAGGTAAGACTAACGCTACACACTTTATTAATCGTTTCTATTACTATACACCAGTTGACTTGTCAATCAGTAAGACTGTAAGCGGAAGCGCTGGTGAAAAGGATAAAGATTTTACCTTTATCGTAAAAGTAACACCAACAGGCGAAGATGAAATAAAGAGCGAATATGGTTATGAAGGAAGTTCAATTGCTGGTGTAACTAAAAAAGACAATGGTAAGATAACTTTTGTTGCGACTGAATTAGATAATAGCTATATCGGCACTGTAACTTTAAAACATGGACAAAGTTTAAAAATTAAAGGCTTACCACAGAATACTTTATATGAAATAACTGAACAAGAAGCTAATTTAAATAATTATGAAACGAAAATAGATAACGCTAAAGGTTCTCTAGTGGAAGCAGAAACTAAAGTAAGTTTTGAAAATATTAAATATGCTCGTCAAGATATTACAATTAGTAAAACAGTAACCGGTAATTTAGGTGAAAAAGAAAGAGAATTTACTTTTGAAATAACCTTAACACCTGAAACTAATGTTAAGTTAGCTAATGAATATATGTATACAGGAACTAAAGATGGTAAGATTACTTTAGCTGAAGAAGCTGGTACATATAAAGGAACAATTAAGTTGAAACATAATGATAAAATAACGATCAAAGGAATTCCTGAAGGAACAACTTATAACGTTAAAGAATTAGAGGCTAATACGGAAGATTATATAACAACTTATACTGATGCTAGTGGAAAATTAACAACTGAAGATGGTAAAGATAATGCTGTAACATTCGTTAATACGAAATATTCAAGACATAAAATACAAATCAGTAAAGAAGTAATAGGTGGTGCTGGTAATAAAGAACAAGAGTTTACTTTCAAGGTAACTTTAACACCAGCGACTGATGTAAAATTAGATAATAGTTACCCATATACTGGAAGTAGTATTGATGGGATAACTAAAAAAACTGATGGTACATTGAGTTTAACAGCTAATGATGATGGCAGTTATAGTGGTACTATAACTTTAAAACATGGTCAAAGTGTTATAATTAGTAATATACCTGAAAGAACTACTTATAAGGTAGAAGAAGTGGAAGCTAACCAAAACGAGTATATTACTAAAGTAACTGGTACTGTAGCTGGTGTATTAAGTAAAGATATAGAAATTATTAATTTTACTAATAAAAAGCCAACTAAACATGATTTAATTATCAGTAAAGAAGTAACCGGATTAAAAGGTGAACAAGATAAAGACTTTACTTTCAAAGTAACTTTACGCCCTGATACTGACATAACACTAAAGAATAGTTATAATTATGTAGGAAGTAGTATTGATGGTGTAATTAAGAAGACTGATGGCACATTAAGTTTAACAGCTAATGGAGACGGTAGTTATAGTGGTAATGTAACCTTAAGACATGGTCAAAGTATTACAATCAAGGATATTCCTGAAAAAACACAATACGAAGTAACCGAAGTAGAAGCTAATCAAAATGGTTATGTAACAACGACAAGCAATAATACAAAAGGCGAGTTAACTGGTGAAGCTCCTCAAGTTAAGTTTATTAATACTAAATTATCAACTAACACCTTAACAATTAGTAAAGAAGTTCAAGGTAGTGCAGGTGATAAGAATAAAGAATGGACCTTTAAAATAACTTTAACTCCCGAAAACGATATAATTGTCAAAGATAAATATAGTTATATAGGTGGAAGTAGTATTGATGGTGTAACGGCTAAATCTCAAGGAGAGATAACATTCAAACCAGATGGTGGTAGTTATGTTGGCGAAGTAACCTTAAAGCATGGTCAAAGTGTAACGATAAATGACTTGCCAGAACGAACAACGTATAAAGTTGAAGAGGAAGTAAGTGATTATATCAAGGTTATCAATGGTGATGCGGAAGGTAAACTAATGGATAATTTAGCCCCTTCTGTACGTTTCATCAATAAAAAGCCAAGTCATCATGATTTACAAATCAGTAAAGAAGTAGCTGGCGAAAGAGGAGATAAGAATAAAAATTGGACATTCGAAATAACTTTGGTACCAGATACTTATGTAACTTTATTGAATGAATATATTTATGAAGGAAGCATCAGTGGCATTATGTCATTTACAAAACAAGCCGATGGAAGTAGTGTTGGAAGATTAACTTTAAAACATGGTCAAAATGTTACAATTAAAGGTTTGCCAGAAAATACTAAATACAAAGTAGTAGAGATAGAAGCTAACCAAGATGAATATATAACACAAGTAAGTAACAACACTAATGGTACATTAACTACTCCAACAACAAGTGTTAATTACAAGAATATAAAATTGGGTAAACATAGTATAACTATTAAGAAAAACGTTAGTGGAAATTTAGGGGATGTTGAAGCTTTCTGGGCCTTTAAAATAACTTTAACTAGTCCAAAAGAACAAGCCTTAAATGGTAGTTATGAATATGTAAAATCCGACAGCACTAAAGGAAATATTGATTTAACTAAAGGAACTGATGGTAAATATACAGGAACAATCCAATTAAAAGCTAATGAAGAAGTAACAATTAAAGATTTACCAGAAGGTGCTACTTATCAAGTTGAAGAAATAGAAGCTAATCAAAATGGTTATGTTACGACATTTGTAGGTAAAACAAGTGGAACTATCGCTAAAGATGATGTTAAAGTTGAAGTTTACAACAAAAATTATTCTGCTCATACTTTGACATTAAAGAAAGAAGTGACTGGTGTTGATGTTGAAACCAGTCGCAAATGGACTTTTGAGATAACATTAACACCTAATCCAGATGCTCCATTTAAAAACATTTATTCCTTTATAGGTGAAAATCATGAAGATGGATTAATTGAATTTACACAAAAAGATGGTGCCTATATTGGCCGAATTGAATTAAGTGGTGGCGAAGCAATCACTATTGAAGATATACCATATGATACCGCTTATAGTGTTGAAGAGATTGAAGCTAATCAAAATGGTTATAAGACGACCTATGAAAACCAAGAAGGAACAATAACAGAAAATGTTAACGTTAAAATTGTTAACAATCGTGATATTGAAATACCTAATACTTCGGATAGTATCGTTAAGTACTTTGTTATAATTGTTATTACTGGTATTGCTACTTTTGGAATGCTTTTAATCCTAATTAGATATAAAGCCAAGAAATCTTAATCCATAAAATGTAAAAAAACCTTATCGCAAATTACGATAAGGTTTTATATTATAGTAAAGTAGTTACTATTTGTAGTAAGAATGTAAAACTATTATGAATCATATGTAAACTAACTGGTACAAAAATGTTATGCGATTTATATAATGTATAGGCAAAGATGAAACCTGGAATACTGTATGGAATAATATATAGCCATTCATAAAATGTTGTAGCGCTTCCTATGACATGTAATAGACCAAAGAGTAATCCAGAACAAACAATAAACAAGTATTTGGATTTTCCGAATATTTTTTGAACACATAAACGGAAAACAAACTCTTCTAAAAAGGGAGCAATTAGACAGGCTAGAATCATCGTTGCGATAGGGTTAATGTCAAATAGTTGTTGTACCTGTTGTTGATTTTGAGCAATGTCTTGTGTCAAGTAATTAAGTATTAGATTGACAAAAATGGTTAAGCCTAACATAGTAAACCAGTAGGGAATAAATTTAGCAATCAACTTTTTCCCATATTGATAAAATTCACTAAAATGAACTTTTAACGTATCTTTTAATAATAAGGCAATAATAATTAGTGTTATTAGTTCATAGATTATGTTAAAGGCAAATACCTGGGTTGTTGACCATGTACTAGGATCAATGTTAAAGATACTTAATATTGGAACAATAAAACTACTACAAGCAAAGTAGATAAAGATCCCTAAAATACCGATAATAATATCTTTTTTTCGCTGCATAATATCATTCCTCTCACTACTAATAATTATAACAAAAAAAGTATAAAAAATTATAAAAAAGTATGAAAAATAAAAAAAGTATGGTATAATAACTTCAGTAATTGAGCAAAAGAGTGGTAAAACCACTCTTTAATATTTGTATGGAGGTTTTATGAATATTATTGATGAAGTAACTAATTTAATCAAAAAGCCAGTCACAGAAGCTGGTTATAATATTGATGAAGTTTGTTATGTCAAAGAAGATGGAAATCAATTTTTACGCGTTATTATTACCAAAGATGGCGTTATTGATGTGGAGGACTGTGTCACTGTAAGCAATATCATTAATCCTCTTTTGGATGAAGCGGATTTGATTGAAGAGTCTTATATTTTAGATGTTTGCTCTAAAGAGAAAGGATGTGAATAAAATGGATAGTAAAGCTTTTAAAGAGGCACTAGATTCTCTAGTTAAAGAAAAAGATATTCCTATTGACTTTGTTGTAGATGCCATGACTTTGGCACTTACTAGTGCATATAAAAAGAACTATCATTCACTATCAAATGTACGTGTA
>CANRPL010000056.1 GCA_947632495.1 uncultured Bacilli bacterium | reverse complement strand
TCTAAAATTATTCGTGTTTATATCGCTCAAAAACGTAAGATAACAGTCGGCGATAAGATGGCCGGCCGTCATGGTAATAAAGGAGTTATTTCCCTTATTTTACCTAGTGAGGACATGCCTTATACAGCTGATGGTGAACCAATTGATATCTTACTTAACCCATTAGGTGTACCATCACGTATGAACATTGGTCAGATTCTTGAAATGCATTTAGGTATTGCTGCTCAACAATTGGGTATTCATGTTGCGACACCAGTCTTTAGTGGTGCAACACGTGAAGAAATTATCGATGCTTTAAAAGAAGCTGGTTTAGATGAAGATGGAAAGACAATCCTTTATGATGGTCGTACTGGTGAACCATTTGATAATCGTATTAGTGTTGGTGTCATGTACATGATTAAATTACACCATATGGTTGATGATAAATTACATGCTCGTTCAACCGGACCATACTCAATGGTTACACAACAACCATTAGGTGGTAAAGCTCAATTCGGTGGTCAACGTTTTGGTGAGATGGAAGTTTGGGCACTATATGCATATGGTGCAGCTCACGTTTTACAAGAAATGATGACAATTAAATCCGATGATGTTGTTGGTCGTGTTAAAGTTTATGAAGCATTAGTAAAAGGTACACCAATTCCTAAATCTGGTATTCCAGAATCATTTAGAGTATTAATTAAGGAGTTCCAAGCTCTAGGTCTTGATATTACTGTTCTAAATGAAAGTGGCAATTTTGTTGAATTAAAAGAATTAGAGGAAAATGATAAAGATAGTTATGGAACGCCTGAAGAAAAACCAAAAGAAGTTATCGTTGACCAAGTAGGGGTTGAATCAAACGATGAAATCTTTGAAGAATATGATGATGCTTTCGCTGAAGATGATTACGAAGATGAAGAGTATACATATGAAGAGGATTTAGAAGAAAGCGAAGACGAATTTGATGACGATATGTCTGATGATGAGTTTGATGCACCAGATGATGAATTAAAGGACTTGGAAGGGGATGAGCAATAATGGATGTTAATAATTTTGAAGGTTTAAGAATTAGCATTGCCTCACCTGAGAAGATTCGTTCATGGTCATATGGAGAAGTTAAAAAAGCAGAAACCATTAACTATCGTACTTTAAAACCTGAACGTGATGGTTTGTATTGTGAAAAGATATTTGGTCCTACTAAGGACTTTGAGTGTGCTTGTGGTAAGTACAAGAGATTAAGATATAAAAATATCATATGTGATCGTTGTGGCGTCGAAGTAACGCGTGCTAAAGTACGTCGTGAACGTATGGGTCATATTGAACTTGCCACTCCTGTATCTCACATTTGGTTCTTTAAGGGTGTACCATCAAGAATGGGTTTAGTTCTTGATATGTCACCTCGTGATCTAGAAGAAGTATTATACTTTGTATCTTATGTTGTTCTAGATCCAGGACCTGCCCCATTAGAGAAAAAACAGACTATAAGTGATAAAGAATATCGTGCTTATTATGAAAAATATGGTAACTCTTTCCGTGTTGGAATGGGTGCTGAAGCTATTAAAGAGTTACTTGAAGATGTTGATTTACAAAAAGAATTAGATCAAATTAAGGAAGAATTAGAACAAATCAAAGATTCTTCTAGTCAAAAACGTGTACGTTTAGTAAAACGTTTGGATATTTTAAATGCTTTCATTGAATCAGGAAATCGTCCTGAGTGGATGATTTTAACAGCGCTTCCTGTTATTCCACCAGAATTACGTCCAATGATTCAATTAGATGGTGGCCGTTTCGCTACTAGTGATTTATATCGTCGTGTTATTAATCGTAATAACCGTTTAAAGAAATTAATCGATTTAGGTGCTCCAAGCATCATTATTCAAAATGAAAAACGTATGTTACAAGAGGCTGTTGATGCGCTATTTGATAATGGCCGTCGTGGTCGTAATATAACAGGTCCAGGTAATAGACCATTAAAGTCTTTATCTAGTATGTTAAAGGGTAAACAAGGACGTTTCCGTCAAAATTTATTAGGTAAACGTGTTGACTATTCTGGTCGTTCCGTTATCGTTGTTGGACCAAGTTTAAAGATGTATCAATGCGGTATTCCAAAAGAAATGGCTCTAGAACTATTTAAACCACATGTAATTAATGGTTTAGTTCAAAAAGAAATCGCTAGCAATATTAAAGTTGCTAAAAAGATGATTGAAAATCAAGACCCACGTGTTTGGGATGTCGTTGAAGAAAAAATCAAAGAACATCCAGTTATGTTAAACCGTGCACCAACATTACATAGACTTGGTATTCAAGCGTTTGAACCAAAATTAATTGATGGTCGTAGTATTAGATTACACCCATTAGTATGTGCTGCTTTCAATGCCGATTTCGATGGTGACCAGATGGCGGTTCACGTTCCTATTACTGAAGAAGCTCAAGCGGAAGCTCGTATTCTTATGTTAGGTGCTAACAATATCCTAAAACCATCTGATGGTAAACCAATTGTTACACCAGGTCAGGATATGGTATTAGGTAATTACTATATTACAATTGAAAAGGCTGGACTTCCAGGTGAAGGTCGTGTTTTCAAGAGTCCTGATGAAGCTTTGATGGCTTATGAACGCCGTGAAATTACACTTCATACGCGAATTGCTATTCCAGTAAAAGCATTCAAACATAAATTATTCCCAGATGCTTATATGAATAAGTATTTAGTTACAACAGCTGGTAAAATTTTATTTAATGAGATATTCCCAGATACTTTCCAATATATCAATGATGGTACAGAAGAAAATATAGAAGGAATTACACCAGCAAAATATTTCTTAGAGCGTGGAACTGATATTCCGGAAGCTATTAAAGAGATGCCATTAGTACCAGCTTTTGCTAAAGGTGTACTTACAAAGTTAATTGCTCAAATATATAAGCGTTATCAAACGACAGAAACTTCAGTAATGCTTGATAAACTTAAGGATTTAGGTTTCAAATATTCAACATTATCTGGTATTAGTATTGCTATTAGTGATATTAAACCATCTCGTAAAAAAGGTGAGATCGTTGCTGAAACACAAGTGTTAGTTGATCAGGTTAATAAACAATTTAAACGTGGTTTAATTACTGAAGATGAAAGATATGAGAAAGTTATTTCTCTTTGGACAGAAGCTAAAAATAAAGTTACCAAAGAGCTTGAAGAAATGGTTGCTGAAGATCAAGACAATCCAATTTGTATCATGATGAACTCTAAAGCTCGTGGTGATATGGGTTCATATACGCAGTTAGTTGGTATGCGTGGCTTATTCGGTAAACCAAATGGTAAATCGGAAGAGATTCCCGTTGTTTCATCATTCTCTGATGGTGTAACTATTAATGAATTCTTCTTATCAACCCATGGTGCTCGTAAAGGTGCTGTTGATACGGCCTTAAAGACAGCTGATGCTGGATACTTAACTCGTCGTTTAGTTGATGTAGCGCAAGATATCATTGTTAAGTCTGCTGATTGTGGTACGGAAAATGGTGTTGTAGTTGAAGCCTTCATCAACGATAAAGATGGAACTGTTATTGAAACATTACATGATCGTATTGTTGGTCGTTATACTAGTAAGAAAGTTATTCATCCAGAGACAAAGGAAACTATTTGTGAACGTAATACTTATATTACAGAACAATTAGCTGATAAGATTTGTGCTGCTGGAGTAACTAAAGTTCCTATTAGAACTGTTCTTACATGTAAAGAGGATCATGGTGTCTGCCGTATGTGTTATGGTCGTAACCTTGCAACTGGTACTATCGTTGAAGAGGGTGAAGCTGTCGGTATTATGGCTGCTCAATCAATTGGTGAACCAGGTACACAGCTTACAATGCGTACTTTCAATACTGGTGGTGTCGCTGGTGATGATATTACTCAAGGTTTACCTAGAGTTCAAGAATTATTTGAATCTCGTAATCCAAAAGGTAAAGCAATCATTTCAGAAATTAGTGGTACTGTTAGTGAAATTGAAGAAGGAAATGGTAATTTTGTTGTCTACATTAAAAATGATGTTGAAACAAAGAAATATACAACTAACTATGGTGCTAAATTATGTGTTGAAAAAGGCGATGAAGTTAATGCTGGTGATAAATTAACTTTTGGTGCTATCAATCCAAAAGAATTACTTGCGGTAACAGACCCTATTACAACACAACAATATATCTTAAAAGAAATTCAAAAAGTTTATCGTTCTCAAGGTGTTGATATCTCTGATAAGCACGTTGAGATTATGGCTAAACGTATGATTTCTAAAATTAAGATTATTAATTCTGGTGATTCATATTTCTTACCAGGAACAATGGTAAATTACAATAAATTTACTGATACTAATCAAAGTTTAATTCTAGAAGGTAAAAGACCAGCTAAAGGTGTTCCCGTATTACTTGGTATTACCAAAGCATCTTTGGAAACAGATTCTTTCTTATCAGCTGCTTCTTTCCAAGAAACGACACGTATCTTAACAGATGCTGCTATTCATGGTAAAGTTGATTATCTACAAGGATTGAAAGAGAATGTTTTAATTGGTAAATTAATCCCTGCTGGTACTGGAGCTCGAAAATATCGTAATGCTGATTATGCTTTAGCGTTAGATAACTTAAAGGAAGAACCACTAGAAGCTTTAGAACAAGAATTAGTTGACTAAAAAGAGAATTAATTTCTCTTTTTTTTGCAGTTAAAAAGTGATATACTTGTAGAGTAGGTGAGAAGTAATATGAGAAGTATAAGTAGAAGTAAAAAAACATATTATTGTCAGTATGTTCTTTACTAGTTATTGTTTTTTGTGCTGTTTTCACTATCAGCAATGGTATTAAAATAAAAAAGACTTTAGCAACTAGTACTAAAAGTGAAGTTAGTACTATAGCGACAACATCATATACGCGAAGTCAACTTCAAAATTATATTGTCGCAACCGCTAAAAGCTTTTATTATAATCGTTCATATTCTGATTATGAACAACGTGGAATGGATAATT
The DNA here is from genome assembly GCA_947632495.1 of uncultured Bacilli bacterium. Classification (GTDB taxonomy): domain Bacteria; phylum Bacillota_I; class Bacilli_A; order RF39; family UBA660; genus UBA5578. Next base: position 4,501 of record CANRPL010000056.1, on the reverse strand, counting down.
ATGCAACTTTTTATTGGCGTGATTATAATGCTAAACCTGAAGGTATAGGCCGTTCTCGTCGTTATACTATTGACTGTAGTAGTTTCGCTATAATTGTTATGCTAAATTCTATCGGATATGATCTATCGGATTTTTATAAATATGATACGGCATCTTATGTTAATAATTCTGGTACTACTTCGTATGCTAAAACAAGTGTTGATAATTATCGAACAGCCTATAAAAGTTATGGTCGCGGTTTTAGTACAGCTCATTTAACTAATGCTGCAAAAGGGGAAAAGGGTAAAAATAATCAGATAGTGTACTATAACGAAAGTCTCTCTAATCCTAGTGCTGTCCTTGATGAAATTTTTAAGACTATTCAAAAAGGCGATATTATAATTTATCGTCGTACGACTGATTCAGGCCACGCTATGGTTTATGTTGGTGATAGTGTTAAATCTGGTAATAAAGGTTTTATTCATGCGGCTGGTACGGATTATCCAACTGTTAAAAATGGCGGTATTACTGACGATAAGATTGTTAATTCGGATGGCGCATCTATTACCTATACGAATGTTTTAACAACTAAAGCTGATGCTAATTTATTTGCTAAAGAATTATATGATGGTAAGCTTTCATCTGTTTCAATTATTAGACCTGTCAACAAATATTGTGGAACTAGTGATACATGTAGTGGTTTGACATTAAATGGTAATGCTTTGGCACGTAATGATTTGACTAATGTTAGAGTGGAACAATGGATGAGTGAATCATCTCCAACTTCTAAAGTTTTAACTAAATATAATCAGTTAAATGTCGGCGATAGTATTGTCTATTATCTATCTTTTGACAATCAAAGTAGTAGCAGTGTCAAAATTAGTAAAGTTTCTGTAACTATTCCAAGTAACTCTAGTTTTGTATCAGCATCAAGTGGTTATAGTAAATCAGGTAGTACCTTATCTTGGAGTGTTACAGTTCCTGCTAGCGGCAATGCTAAAATATATTATAAAGTCAAAGCTACTAAAAATGGCACTTTAACACATCCTGGTTTTAAAGTTACGACGAGTGCTAATCATACATTAACGATGGATAAATTGAGTTTAAAAGTTGGAAGTACTATCAATTCAAGTTCCGACATAACACTATTCAAAAATCAAGTATCTAAAATTACAAGTGCTTCTGATGAATTTGATGCTATTTTGAAATTATGGAAAAATGCTGTCGGAAGTAGATATACATTCTCATCTTTGACTAGTAGTAGTATTAAGTCAGCCTTGTTTAACGGAAATTATCGAAGAACATCTTTCAGTAGTGCTCAAAGTGAAATTAATAAATTACTAGTTCCGGGCATGTATGGTGGTCGTGAATTAAAGAGCAACTCTGGTGATCGTTCATCATTCTTAAGTTCGACATCATTAGAATTTGGTGATATCGTTATATCATGGACTGGTAAAACAGTATCTGCTGCTATGTTCTATGGCTTTAATACAGCGAGTGGCAAGGCTAATAGCACACCTATATTTATAAAGTATAATACATCAAATAAAAAGTTTGTAACATATCAGTATAATGAATCATCATCGCCAGCTAATCAAGGAAAATTAACATTTAGAAAAATATTTGCTAGTGATTATTATGCTGTTATTAGATTGAGTAATGCTACTTTAGCTCCAACTACAACGCCAACTCCAACACCAACTCCAACACCAACTCCAACACCAGATCCAACGCCAACGCCGCAACCTGAACCTACTAAAACATATACTGTTAAGTATAACGCTAATGGTGGAACAGGTACGATGAATAATTCATCACATACTTATGGTGTAGCTAAAGCCTTGACGGCCAATGCGTTTAAAAGAACTGGTTACACTTTCCTAGGTTGGTCAACCAATAGTAAAGCCACTAGTGCAACTTATCAAGATCGTCAATCAGTAACTAATTTAACATCTACTAATGGTGCTACTGTTAATCTATATGCTATATGGATGGCTAATACTTATTCGGTTAGGTATAATGCTAATGGTGGAACAGGTACAATGAATGACTTATCATTTACCTACGATGTCGCAAAGAATTTGACGGCTAACGCATTTAAAAGAACGGGTTATACTTTCCTAGGTTGGTCAACTAATAATAAAGCCACTAGTGCGACTTATCAGGATCGCCAATCAGTAAGTAATTTAACGGCAACTAATGGTGGTATTGTTAATCTATACGCTATATGGAAGGCTAATACTTATACGGTTAAGTATAATGCTAATGGTGGAACAGGTACAATGAATGATTCCGTTTATACTTATGGTGTGGCTGCTAAATTAGCTCCTAATAAATTCACTAAATCAGGTTATCTATTTTTAGGTTGGAGTACTGATAGTAAAGCTACTAGTGCTTCCTATGCTGATGGTCAGTCTATAAGTGGACTTGCTACATCACCAAATGCGGTTATTACGTTATATGCGGTTTGGACATCACAAAATAATCGTAAATATACGGTTAATCATTGGCAACAAAATTGTAATGGCAAAGTTGATGTTAAGGATAATAAAAATTATACGTTAGTAGAAACAGATATTTATGCAGCAAGTTCATCAGCTAAGGTTACCCCAAAAACGAATGAATATAAAGGATTTACTAAACCTAGTACTATAACGGCAACAGTCAAAAATGATAATAGTTTAATTATCAATTACTTCTATACGCGTAATAGTTATAAAGTTGAATTAACTAAAGACGATGGAATAAATGCTGTAAGTGGCGATGGTAGTTATTACTATGGTTGTAGCGTAACTATAGCGGCAACTCCAGAAGAAGGTTATAGCTTTGCTAGTTGGGATGATATCGCTGTTAATCCATATACCTTTGTAATGGGTGCTAGTGATTATACTTATAAGGCACATTCTAAGGCTAACACTTATCAAATTTCTTATAATGCTAATGGTGGTAAAGGACAGATGGATAGTTCTACACATGTCTATGATTCTTCTAAAAAATTAAGTATAAATACCTTTACCAAAGATAATGCTATCTTTATGGGATGGAGTCGTGACGCTAGTAGCGCTACTATTGAATTTAAAAATGGTGAAAAGGTTCAAAACTTAACTTCAACTAATGGTGCAATAATTGTTTTATATGCTGTATGGCAAGATGTTAGTGATGGTGAATTTGTCATTCCAGATGGCTTATTTGCAAATAATAATCCTTTAGCAATTATTTCTAGACATAATCAAGATGAACCAGTAGAAGCTATACCAGATGAGCCAGAACTTTCTAATGCTAATGACAGTAATTCTAATAGTAATTCTTCTTCTAATCAAGTTGAGGAAAAGAAAGAGGGCCATTCTGTAATGGAATATGTTGCCATGGCTATTATTTTATTAGTTATTATTATTTGGTATCTTTTCTTACGTAAAAATACTAAAAATGATGAAAACAGTTAGAATTTAACTTCCAACTGTTTTTTTAAAAATTCAATTGTGATAGAATATTAATGTGTAGGTGGTTTTATGTCATCAAGAATAAAACGAATATTAATTTATGCTATTATTGCGTGTTTATTTAGTTTATTAGTTTTATTTTTACCAATAAATAATATTCATATTAGTACCGTTATTTATTTAGTAATATCTTTTTATTTATTTATTAACTATTTTGCTAATATAGAATATCCATATTTAAGACAACTTTATGTTGGCTTTATGTTAATTACAAGTGTGTATAATTTTATTTGTTTTTCATTAGTTAGTGTCATACTTTCCGCTATTATTTCATTTATTTTTTTTCTTCAATACTTCCTCATTAGGCATAGATCTAAAGAAGTTGAAGAAATACTAATAGAGCCAACTTTAGATGATGACTTACCAAAAGAAGAATATGGTGTAAGTGAAATAAAAAATATAGCCGAAAAGCTATATCTAAAAATGCAAGAATATTTTACAACTTTTGATTATGATAATTTACGAGATATTTTAGGTAAAGAACTTTTTCAGCAATTTGAAAAACAAATGCATAGTTTAGAGAAAACAAATCGTCAAGCAGTTCGTGATAATATTATTTTTACCGATTTTAGACTTATATCAACTGATGATAATATCATTGTTGTTGATATAGGGGTTCAAGAAGATAAATATACAATATCGGAAAATATTCATCCTAACGCTGTGAGGTATGATAGTCATTATGAAGTTTATATTACCAATAATGATAGTTACCGAATTGAAAGGTTAAATTTAATTTACAGTCGTTCTATAAAGAAAGGTTAGATTATTTATCTAACCTCAGACTGTTGACAAAAGAAATTTTGAAAACAGTCTTTTATTATTTATAAAAATTTAGTATAATGTATTTGTAAGGTTGCTTTATTATTCCTAAAAAAAAGCTTACAAACCTTACTTTTTTTATGGCAATTTGGTATAATAAATATAGGAGTAATAAAGAAAGTAAGTGATAAAAATGTCAATGACCAAAAGACCAAAAAGAAGTTATTCAAGTGAAATAGTAAATTTAGAAAGTATGATTC
>CANRPL010000055.1 GCA_947632495.1 uncultured Bacilli bacterium | reverse complement strand
ATCTCGCAATTTAATTATACTAAATTTTTATAAATAATAAAAGACTGTTTTCAAAATTTCTTTTGTCAACAGTCTGAAAGCTATTTCATAATAGCTTTTATTGTGTCGTATTCGTTGGTATAGTTCCTAATTTTTTTTGCTTATCAGAAGACATAGATGATGAAGTTTCACTTTCCATACTAGTTTGAAGTTTCATCTTATTCGTATTGGCAATATTTTGAGCCTCCAATTCAATATATTCCAAAGTTTTACAAGCATAAAAATGAACGTAAGCTTCAATAAGCTTCTTTATATTTTCCGCATCATCAATACTAAAGTCTACATCCGTTAAACTTGATGCCATGCCGACATGTTGGAAAAGTTCCCCTGCTATCTTATTCATTTTTGATATTTTATCATTAAAATATAAGTCATATTCATCACATAACTTTGTTAAATCATGGATATATTCATCGATGTCATCAAATGTAGTATCAAAGGCAATTTGATTAGTTTCCATATTAACACTACCATCTTCATCAAAATCAACAGAAATACGATCTAAACCATGATTTGGAGCAAAAGACCAATACCAATCGATAATTTGATCATATAATCCATTACGTTCGCCGACTAATTCCTCATGTAAATCTTGAAGTTTCTCCATATCAGAAGCACGCTTAAACCATTTCTTACATAACTTACGATAACGAACTAATATATCCTCAATGTGAAGCCTACTTTTTGAATCAGACGTTATCTTATCAATATTATCGTAAAGAAATGGTAGATTAATAAATGCTTTCATATCATTATAATCGCCTAGGCGAGGACTAATATATGGATTCTTATAATGCTTTACGAGAGGCGCTATTTTATCATCAGATAGTTCTTGTAAGAAAGATTCCTTAAGTCTTTTTAACTTATCTAAAATATCGCGAGCAATATTTAGAGTTAAATGTGGATTATTCGTATGTTCATTATCGCCATCATATACACCACCATCTTCAAAAGCTCTTTTTAATAAACTTGGTATGTTAATTTGACATGGAAGTTCAAAGGTTTTTGTATCCAATTTTAAACTTGCATATTGAGACATCAATGGTAAACAGGCAAATATTTTTTTATCATCTGATACAATCGTTGCCAAAAAGGCTTCAGCGCTACTTATTGGCCATATTTTATCAAATGTTCTAAACTGTTCATGTCCTAAATAGTCGCTACGACGTTGATCTAATAAATCAATTCTTGACATTGCTTGAACTTCTTCATATCTTCGTTCTAGTTTCGCCTTTTCTTTAGAATTTTTAACTAAAGGATTTTGACAATCACGAAGATAATATTTAGCTAATCCTTCAAGAAGTTCGCCACCAGTTTTATTGAAAGTATAAGAATTTGATAATTTATTCATATCATCAATATATTCATCTATTTGATTAAATGTATAAGAATTTGATAACTTCTCCATACTCTCAAATAATTTTTCTAATTGTTTCTCCAAATCTTCTTTTAAAGCCGTATCATGTTGTAGTTTTTGATTAATCTCATCTATCTGATATGAAAGTGATTTAAGTAAATCTTGACGATAGTCTTCCATCTCTAAATATGATGAAGCATGAAGAAGACAATATAGCGGATACCTTTTATACAAGCTTAAGGTTTCTAATAATTTCTTATCAATATCCCTTTTTATTTGAGCCAATCTATATTGTGGAAAAGTACCAATATCTAAACTATGGGTTTCAGCCATATTTTGAAAGAAAGTTATCGTTTTACTTTGAAGCGCTAAATCCTTTTGAAAATGAACAATCTGTCCATCAATGTGACCTAAAAATTTTCTTAAGTGTTCACTCTCTTCAGGTGTTTCTACTAAACTCATACTATCACTCCTATAAATATGAGTAATATTTTAACAAATATCACTATTGGTGTCAATAAAAAGGCAAAGGATAAACCTTTGCCTGTCCTATTTTTTTAATACTTTATGAGATGATAAACTCTTTTGTTTTATACTATTATTTTGAAGACGAAGACGATTTAAAAGTTGATGATTTATTTTCAATGCTTCCATTAAATCAGTATTATCCTCTATGACAATATCCTGATGTAAGTTTCTAAATTGTAGAGGACTAATACCTAATAAGCGATAAAATATCTCACTATAATATTCTAATGAATGATAACCATGATCAAGCGCTATTTTAAGCATACGATGATCAGTTGTTAATAAGTCTTTCATGCTTTTAACAATTTTTCTTTCGTTAAGATATTCCATAATCGTTAGACCCGTCGTTTTTTTAAACGTTCGCATAATGGTAAAACGATTAAAATGAAATACCAGAGCTAATTCATCAATTGACGGATTATCATAAAGCCTTTCTTCAAGATATTCTAGTATGTTAACAATTAGTTTATCTTCCATTTTTTACTCCATAAAATATTTATTTAAATCAAATATTTTGACACTACTTTCTTTACGAGTTGGTATTTGTGCAGGTTCCTTACCAAAGGAGATACCCATTTCATAGAATGGAACTAGTTTCGTTGGGTATGGCATTAGACGGCTCTTAAGTAAGATACCTTGCCACATTGGCATACGTTTTAAAGCATCAATACTTACTAATGGTTGATGACTTTCTCTCATACCACAAGCCTCACTAATACTACGTGCTGTAGCATCATCACTAGTTAATAAATAAAGTGTATTAGCAAGCGTCTGTTTAGCTTGTTCTAATGTTAGTGGTCCATATAAATCTTTAATCTTAAGATAGCTCTTAACCATAAAAGTAAATCTAATATTATTACCACGACCTAATTCTAACATATCAATTAAGCCAGGTAAAACAACTTCACTATCATCAAAACCATCAAGAATATAATTGAATATCTTATCATTCTTATTCTGATTTAATAGATAATAAGTTTCGCGAATAAAAATATTAATCAAGGTATCAATCTCTTTAGATGCATTAGAACTAATAAGATAGATAGCAACCTTTTTATTTGCTATATTAAGTAAATCAAAATCAGTTGTTCCTAACATTTTACCTAAACTTTCCATATTAGTATAGTTAGCTAAATTCTGATTTAAGACAGATAAAATACTACTTTTGGTTTCTGGTGGCGCTAAATAAGTGCTGGCAACATTGTGATAAATAGTACCATTTTTATCTAATTGATCAAAGTATTCATCAAGTAATTCCTTTTCTTCTTCATCATTAGTCATAGTTAATTTACTAATACTATTTAAATTAACTTCCTCTTCACTACCATTTGCCATAAGACTAAAAATTAGTCCTGTCAAGTAAGATGCTGCAGTATTTTGCCAGAAAGGATCACCTGCATTTCTTTCAAAGTTAATCATGCGAGATATTTCTAATACTTGTCTTAAAGCATCATCATTATTTCCAGCGTCATATAAATGTTTTGGTAAAGTAAAAGGATTCCAACTATTTCCTAAATTAGGATTGCTAAAATCTAAAGCAATTACTTCATAACCTGCCCTTTTAAAATCATTAGCGGTCATTTCATATAATTCACCTTTGACATCTTTAATAATAGCTGATTCACCCGTTTCTTTAACAGTATAAAGAAATGGTAAAGTAATAGCTTGGGTCTTACCAGATCCCGTAGTTCCAATAACAAGATTATGAGCGCTACCGGTCGCTAAAATAACCTTATCATCAATAGAACCAACAGGGATACCAGATACTTTAACATCAGGTCCTACCACTTCAATCTGTCCTTTGACATTTAAAAGTTCTTCCGTCTTTAAATATCGAGCATAATAATTATCTTCTAAGGTGCGAATTAAATCTTCATTTTGCATATTCTTCCTCCTTCATTACGCCTATAATATACCATATGTAAATAGATATTTTTTAAACAAAAGTGACTAATTAGCTATGACATATGGATACTCTACTTTAGTTATAGTTGCTTGAACTGATTGATGTAATAAATCTTTAGAACCAGGATATTTAACTAATAAGTAATTGCCAGTATGACCAATCAAATAGCCATCACGATAAACTTCCGGAATAAAAGTTACACTCTTATTAATAAATTTTTCCATATAAGCTATCTCTAGTTCTTTACTCTTGGCCATTAGACGATGTACACGCTCTTTTTTAGTCGTTTCAGATAAATGATTAGGTAACTCTTCGGCTTTAGTACCCTTACGTAAAGAGAAAGGAAAAACGTGTATTTTAGCAAACTTAATCTTATCGACTGTTTCTAATGTCTCCTTAAATAGTTCTTCCGTCTCACCAGGAAAGCCAACAATAATATCGGTCGTAATAGATATATCTGGTCTAATTTTTCTTATTTGTTTTATTTTATCAATAAAATACTTTTTATCATATTTACGATTCATCAATTTTAAGATGGCGTCTGATCCACTTTGTAAAGGAACATGTAGATGTGAGACAATTATAGGGTTATTCTTGATAACATCTAAAACTTCATCATCTAATTCGGTAATCTCAATTGAGGAAATACGCAAGCGTTCTAACCCCTTAATCTTAACTATTTCTTTAAGGAGCATCGCAAAATTATAATGATCTAAATCAGCTCCATAATGGCCAGTATGAATACCAGTTAAAACAATCTCATGATGACCTTCATCGACAAGTAATTGAATTTCTTTTAAAACATCTTCTGGTTTTTTACTGCGCACTTTACCTCTGGCATATGGAATAATACAGTAAGAACAATAGTTTTCACATCCATCTTCAATTTTAATAAATGCTCTCGTACGATTAAAATTATTAAGCTGCATTTTTTCAAAAGAGGCATCCATGATATTATCAATAGCGACAATTTTATTCTTATCAGCTAAATACTTATTTATAATATCGGCAATTTTGCTTTTATCTTTATTACCTAAAATAATATCGGCATCAAGGTCTTTAGCATCTTCTCTTACCTGTATCATACATCCACAGACAACTACAACAGCATGAGGATGTTCCCTTCTAATACGACGAAGTTCTTTTAAAGATTTATTATCACTCGTATTAGTTACAGTACAAGTATTAATGATATAGATGTCAGCATCATCACTTTCTTCAAATCCATTATTACATAAAATATCATGCATGACACTAGATTCATAAGTATTGACCTTACATCCGAGTGTAATTATTTTAAACTTCATAATAATTTTCCTTTCTAAAAAAACAAGTCTACTATTTATAGACTTATAATTTATTTCGAAAATCTTTAAGTGATTGTAAAAATTCTTGATCTTTAGATAAGGTATTTTCCCCTTGACGTTGTTTCTTTAAATCTTCTTCCATTTGTGCATAAATACTATCTAAACTACTTAAAGCCGTATCGGAAGTTTTTTCCTTAACTTCTTTTTTCTCTTCATTTATACGACCAAAGACAGGAGAGATAATTTCAGTCTTTTGAAATTTATTTTCTTCTTCCGTTTCTGGTTCAACTTTTTCATCTAAAACTTGATTACGATTTTCATGTTCTTTAACAAAATCAGAAACAGTTGTTAGGGGTTGTGATTCTAGAGCATCTTCATAATATTCATCACGACGATTTTTAACAACATCAACTAATTCTTTATAGCTAATAATGGATTGCGCTTCTTGTTCCTCTTCAAAGTTCGCAACCACATCCTCTGGTTTAACTTTACTACTTTCTTCCATCTCATGTAGTAGTTGTTCAATTTCATCACTAGGATTATCTTCTAATATTTCTTCGATTTCCTTTTGATTTTCTTCGTCATAACGTTCTTCGATAGCTTCTTCGGTAATATCTTCATATTCAGGAGTAACTTCTTTAGTCTTAACCTTTTTCTTTTTATCTTTTGGTACTTGTTCGCCATTATCTGGTGTGTCAATAATATCTTCTTTCTTTACCTTACGAACTTTTTTGATATCTTCATCCTCTAGTTCTTCTTCATAGATATTAATTTTTTTACCATCACGCATCGAACGGATAATTAAAATAATTAAGGTAACTAAAATGGCACTTAAAACAATAATGACACATGCAAATAATAGATTATTGTTAATTATCGCACTTAATAAATTTCGCATTTTATCACTCCATATATTCATATTTAACAATGCTCGCTAAAAAGATAGGTACGGTTTCAACGCGCATAATTTGTTGACCTAGGGTAACTTTGATACATCCCATCGTACATAACGTATCTTCTTCTTTGGTACTTATTCCCCCTTCTGGTCCAATAATTACCGCTATTTTATCACAGGCTTTAATATTTTTCAAAACGCTCTTTATCGTTCTTTCTTTTTCATTAGTACTACATATTAATTTAAAAGATGGTAAATCTTTAATAAAGCTTAAATTATTTTCATAACGAACAGTTGGAATATCGATACGCATTGATTGCTCACTTGCTTCTTTACATATCTTTTGCCAACGTTCTAATTTACTATTAATCTTCTTATCATCATAACGAGCAATACTTCGTTCAAAGGGAACGATGATAAATTCATTAATACCGGTTTCAGTACCTTTTTGTAAAATCAAATCTAATTTTTGTTCTTTAAGGGTAGGAACAATAAGTGTTAAAAAAGGATGCCCATCTAACTGATATGATATTTCTTCTTTTACTTTAATCTTTGGAACATTAATATCAACAATTGTAGCGCGAAATAATCTTTGATTAAAGACAACTTCAATTAAATCGTTATTCTTCATTCGCATAACATTTTTGATGTGATGTTCATCAGACGAGAAAAGAATAATATCATCATTTTTGATGTCTTTAGCAAAATAGCGTTGCATTATTCAACTACTTCCCTAGGAATCTTACCAGATTCTACTAGACGATCAATATTTTCTTGATTGATAAAATCATGTTCTTTTAAAGCCATTAAGATTTCATGATCTAATTTAGTTTTATCTTCTTCGTTTTCATACTCATCTTTTAAGTTATTTATTTCATCGTATACCTCTAGTGTATTTTGACATACATCAGATAAAACAGGTGTATGATCTAACATAAATTGTTTCATACGTGATTCTTCTACCGCACGTAAATCAAAAGTTGGTAAACTTAAGAAATAGATAATGATAAAAGATAAAACATAATATTCAAGAATACCACATATACCCCCAAGGATTTTTGATGGAATACCTAAAATAATGGTCATATTTAAAAATTTTTCAAAAGCTGATGTTAATCTTACGATTACTTTGAATATCGCCATGAATAAACAAAACATAATAATAAAAGATAAAATTTCATATAAAAGAATATTAATACTACTTACACCAGATAATTTACCTGTAAAATGAATAAATGGTAGATAAGTATAAAAAATAGTAGATAAGTAGTTTTTCATTACATAGGCAAGTACAAGAACGACGATAAAACCAATCGTTGAAACTATTTGTTTTGTAAAGCCATTATGCCAACCCGCAATAAACCCCATTAAAATAAATAAAATAAAAACAATATCGACAACAACTCCCATAGTCACACCTCACAATAATTATAACATATTTAGCTAAAATATGCTAAAATATAAGTAGGATGTGATTTAATGACGATTACTGTTAAAGTTAGTGATAATACGATGCAAGAAATGAGTGAATTTTTTGAAGACTTTAAAAGGCCTAAAACACCTAACTACGCACTTTTTCAAGCTGATGATGCCGACTGTGTAGTCACAGTATATGAATCGGGAAAAGCCGTCTTTCAGGGCGTAAGTGCTGATATCTCAGCGCAAATGTGGATTGAAAGAGAAAGACATCTTAATCCAACGAAAAAAGTTGAAGTTAAAAATAGTGAACAAAAAGAGAAAAAGGAAAAAACAGAGACTAAAGTTGATCCTAAAATTTATTATGCTAGTACCATCGGTTCAGATGAAGTTGGTACCGGTGATTATTTTGGACCAATTGTTGTAACTAGTGCCTATGTTAATAAAGATAACATTAAATGGTTAGAAGAGTTAGGTGTCAAAGATTCCAAAAAATTAACTGATGATAAAATATTAGAGCTAGTTCCGCAAATTATAAAAAAAATACCTTATAAAAGTATTATTTTAACTAATAAAGAATATAATGAACGTTATAATAGTAACACTAATATGAATAAGTTAAAAGCTATTCTTCATAATAACGTCTTACTTCAATTAACAAGAGAGATTAAAGATTATGATTATGTTGTCGTCGATGAATTTGCAACTAAATATGTTTATTTTAATTATTTAAAAGAATCACCTAATGTCTTTCGTAATATTACCTTTTTAACTAAAGGTGAAGATAAATGTTTAGCTGTTGCTTGTGCCTCTTTAATCAGTCGTTTTATCTTTATCAAAGAATTTGATAAATTAAGTGAAAAATTAGATGCTTTTCTACCTAAAGGAGCCAGTGATGCCGTTAATGACATGGGTAAAAAACTAGTTAGTAAATATGGTGAAGATATTTTAAAAGATATCGCTAAATTAAATTTTAAAAATACCGATCGAATACTAGAAAAGGAGTAAAAACTACTCCTTTTTTTCTTGCTTTGCTTCCTTCAATACTTCTTCAATTTCGGTATCACTATAAAACCATTTACATACTTCTTTACTTTGCCCTGTTTCATCAATAGTTGTAATAAACCATACTTTAAAAGCATCCACAGCATATAAAAGAAAAGTAATTGTAACACAAATCATAATATAAGCTGCCATTACATAAGTATATAAATATTTATAGACAGCTTTAACCTTAATAGGTGCATAGATACGAATATCTCTAATCCAAATATAGATACCAATAGCTAAAAGAATGGTTAAAATTATGGTTAAAACCGTTATAATCATCACGGCCGAATCATTAATTAAATAATTACTATGGCTACCAATAATTAAAAGTAAGCCAAAGCATGGAAGAAATAATAAGGCCACCAAAATTAATTTTAGACTTAATCTTTTTAATTTTTGACGCTTCTTTAAACTATTAGTTAACTCCTCATCCACCCTATCACTATCAACAAGAGGTCTATCAATCATCGTAGTCTGATCAAATTGTACTGTCTGCTCTAATTCTAAATCATTAAGTTCTAGTGTTTTATCATTGACCGAATAATCACTTTTAATTTCATCAGAGCCGATATATTCAGCAATATGTGGTTTATAGTTTTTTATTAAATCAACTGTTTTATCAATTTCTTCCATCTCATTTTTCATTGATACCACTCACCTATTATGAATTATATCATAAAAAAGAAAAGATAAATAGTTCTTACTACTTATCTTCTTGATCTTTTAATTTTTCTTTTAATTTCTGTTCATATTCATCTTCTAGTAGATATATTTCTTTGCTACTCATAAATAAGATAACCGCATTATCATATTCTAATAGTTTATCAGCCATACCCTGTTCAATATAGTCCCCATTATCCAAGCCGTCAATAATGGTATAAGCATCAATACCAGGATAATCTTCAGGAAGTTCACGATCATAATTAATGTCCATTACATATGCTTTATCAGCTAGATTTAACGACCTAATAAATTCATCTTTAAAATCACGAACACGTGAAAAAGTATGAGCTTTAAAA
>CANRPL010000054.1 GCA_947632495.1 uncultured Bacilli bacterium | reverse complement strand
ATTGAGGTTCGCGCAAAAGGAAATCTAAAACGGGAGTGATCCCTTTTTTGGCAATTTCATCAGCGATTACAATAACTGATAAATGACTGATATAGAGCTCTTTAGGTGTTGATAAACTTATTTTTTTTATTCCTTCATATATTGTGTTTCCGACACCGGATGATACAGTTATTTGGGCACCGGCTCCATCTTTTTTGCTACCATTAGCGATAAGTAATGATACCTCATACTGATCATCTTTAGCGTCAATCGCCATCCCTGTAACTATGGCGTAGTCATTTAACTCTTGGTAATTCCAACATCCAGTTAGTAGTAAAAGAAAAATGATAGAGATAATTAATTTTCGCATTCTTCACCAACCTTTTTTTGATTCATTGTAAGATAATTAGGCCTAAATTTGCGTTTATTTGCTCCTGAAAGAAAGATACTATCCTTTATTAGATTTTTATTTAAGGGACTAAAAGGAATAAGATATGGTGTATCTAATGTCTCAATACTAGCAAGTTTGATAATAAGTATCAAACCGGCAGCGACAATGCCAATAATTCCAGTAAAAATAGTAGAAAAAATAAAAATCATACGCCACTGTCTAATAGCGTTGGCCATATCCATATCGCTAAATACTAATTCACAAATTGAGGTGATCGCTACAACGATAATAACAATCGGTGATACCAATCCTGCTGCAACAGATGCATCACCTAAAACGAGTGCTCCCACAATACTCATTGAGGCACCAGATACACTAGGTGAGCGAATGTCAGCTTCCCTTAATATTTCAAAAATGATGATATAAAGAAAAACTTCAATAAAAGTTGGAAAGGGTACTTGGCTCCTTTGGGTGGCAAGTGATATCAATAATTGATCAGGAATCATTTCTTGGTTAAAAGTCATAAAGGCAATATAAAGGGCAGGCGTTAGAATGGTAATAATAAAAGAAATGTATCTTATGATTCGACTAAAAGTAGCATTAATTGGTTTAAGGTAATAATCTTCAGATGACTTTAAGAAATCATCAAAAGTGGCCGGTATGATTAAAACAGTTGGACAGTTTTCAACTAAAATAATAATTTTGCCATTTAGTAAATTAATACAAGCTAAATCAGGACGTTCCGTACTAATGACTTTAGGGAAAGACGATTTTTGCTTTTTTTCTAAATAGTCACGAATGTAACCACTATCTAAAATGCCGTCGATGTCAATTTGCTTTAAAACTTGCTTGATGATACTAATTCTTTTCTTATCAGCTATGTCGTCAATATAAGATATTGTAACTTTAGTTTTAGTCCTTCGCCCTATTTTTTGTTCATCAAAATGGAGATTATAGTCTTTGATTCTTTTTCTGATAAGTCCGATATTAGTGGCATTATTTTCGGTAAAACTATCTTTAGGCCCTCTAATTAATGGCTCGGATGATGATTCGGTGACACCACGATCAAGCTTAGATTTTGTTTCAATAGCTAAATAACTATCTTCATTCTCCATAAATAAACAGGTATACCCCGATGATAGATAGTAATATGCATCGTCAATATTGTTAAGAATAACGATATGTGAATTATACAATTTATTATTCAAATTGGTAAAAAGGGTGTCGATGTCAGTGGCAGTGATAATACTTTCATTTAAATAAAGACTTATCTTATCGTCACTAGCGACACTTTCTAAATAGATATATGATAAATTATTGATAGTTCTTTCAACGATATCAGAACTGTTCCCTAGTTTCTCTTTTATATTTTGAATAATCGGATGCATAATATCACCATTTTTATTATTTAACTTTAAGTAAAAACTATGTATATTTTTTATTAATTCAGTGATATTATTTAAATAGGTGAGATAATGAATCCATTACAATATTTTGAAGATTTTTTAAGTATTCCCCGCGAATCGGGAAATGAACAAAAGATAAGTAACTATCTATGTGAATTTGCTCGTCAACATCATTTAGAATATGAAGTTGATGATGTATATAATGTTATCATTAAGAAAAAGAGTAATTGTAACTCTACGGAAACAATTATTTTGCAGGGACATACAGATATGGTTTGCACAAGTCTTGAACCATATGATTTTAAAAAAGGTATTGACTGGTATATTTCAGATGGCTATTATAAGGCACATAATACTACTTTAGGAGCAGATAATGGGATAGGCTGTTCAATTATTTTAGCTTTACTTGCAGATGATAGCTATCAATCTCCGAATATTGAGGCTGTTTTTACTACACAAGAAGAGACGACGATGGAGGGCGCTAAAAGATTAAATTATGCTAAACTAAATGGACATAAATTAATAAGTATTGATGGTACGGAAGAAGGTGTTATCGAAGTATCATGTGCGGGTATGACGAGCATTAATTTAAAGCGGGCAATTAATTACGTTTCAAATAATAAAAAAACATATACCATTATGATTAATAATATGCTTGGCGGTCACTCTGGTGTCGATATAGATAAAGGTCATGGCAATGCGATTAGAGTTATGGCCGATATATTAAAGAAGATAAATAATGCTCAATTAGTATCTATTGCTGGTGGTAGTAAGGAAAATGTTATTCCAAGTAGTTGTACTTGTGTTGTTGTAACCGATGATACCATTAAGATAAGTGATGAGTATGCTAAAAAATATCCTCAAATTAATATTACAGTTAAAGAAACAATTATGAGTGATAAAGCGATGATGAAAGAAGATACAGATCTTATTGTTGCTTTTCTTACTAAATGTCCAATTGATGTTTTAACTTACTATCAGAATTTTCCTCAAACTTCCTTAAATATTGGGGTAATTAGTACAGATGATAAATGGGTAAATATTGATATAAGTATTAGAAGTTCAAACATTGATGATGAAAAAAAATACACTGATGACATAGAAGATTTAGCCACTGGCTTTATCTTTCATTTAGTTGATCGTAAACCATTTTTTAGTTATCAAGAGAATTCTCCTTTACGTGATGTGTTGGTTCAAAAGTACAAGGATTTATATCATAAGGATGTTTTATTAAAATCAGTTCATGCGGGTTTAGAAGGAGGTATTTTTAACCAAAATATTAAAGATTTAGATATTTGTGTTATTGCACCCAATCTTTATGATATTCATACAGTCAACGAAAGAGTTGAAATAGCTTCTGTTTTACGAGTATATGAGTGGGTAAAAGAAGTTTTAAAGGCATTATAAAAAGATGACAGGTAAAGCCATTATTAGTTTTTACATTTGTCATCTTTTTTATTTAAAATAATCCGGTTATTTTGCCATTTGCATCAATATCCATATTCATATAGGCTGGTGTTTTAGATAGCCCTGGCATTGTCATAATATTTCCCATTAACACAACGATAAAACCGGCCCCACTACAAAGTCTAACTTCACGAACAGTTACTTCATGACCTTTTGGGTAGCCTAATTTATGGGGATCATCGGAAATAGAATATTGGGTTTTAGCAATACATATTGGAAGATTATTATAACCTAGTTTAACAAGATTATCTATCTCATCTAGGACACCATCTTCATAGTTTACTTTTTGAGCATGGTATATTTCAGTGCTTATAATATTAATTTTTTCTGTTATTGGCTTTTCTAAATCATATAAAAATTTAAAGTGACTAGGTCTATTGCATATAGCAACTATCTTTTTAGCGAGATCAGTTGCACCTTTACTACCTTCCGTGTGAGCTTTGGATATTGCAAACGGATAACCCATTTGATGGACATAATTTTCTACAAACGCAACTTCTTGCTTGGTATCTGTTGCAAAATGATTTAAACATACAATGATGTTAGGTGAATATTTGGCCATGTTTTCAATATGAACTTGAAGATTGGAAATACCATTTTCTAAATAAGATAAATCTTCTTTTTTTAAATCTTCTTTTGAACATCCACCATTATATTTTAAGCTGCGAATTGTCGTGTTAATAACTATGCAGTCGGGAGTTAAATTACCCAAACGGCATTTGATATCAAAAAATTTTTCAGCACCTAAATCAGCTCCAAATCCTGCTTCAGTTACAACATAGTCACTAAGTGAAAGAGCTAATTTAGTTGCGATTAATGAATTACAACCATGTGCAATGTTGGCGAAAGGCCCTCCATGAATAATAGCAGGATTACCTTCTAATGTTTGAACTAAATTAGGTTTAATAGCATCTTTTAAAAGAATAGTCAAAGCTCCCTCAATGTGCAAGTCTCTAGCAAATATAGGCTTGTCATCATATGTATAGCCAATTAAAATATTACTTAATCTTTCTTTTAAATCATCAATATCTTTAGCCAAACATATTATGGCCATAATTTCTGAAGCAACTGATATATTAAAGCCCTCATGACGTGGATGTTCATTTTTACTTTGACTAACAGTTATAGAACGAAGAGCTCGGTCATTAATATCAAGACAACGTTTGAAAGTTATTTTTTCAGGATTAAGATTTAGTTCATTACCTTGAAAAAGATGATTATCAATCGCTGCACACAAAAGGTTATTACATGCGGTAATGGCGTGAATATCACCGGTAAAATGAAGATTGATGTCTTCCATTGGTACAACTTGAGCAAACCCTCCACCAGTAGCACCACCTTTAATTCCAAAGACCGGACCTAATGATGGCTCGCGTAAAGCGACAACGCTTTGATAACCTAACTTATTTAACGCATCATTAATCCCAATACTCATTGTCGTCTTACCTTCACCAAAAGGAGTGGGGTTAGTTGATGTTACAAGAATTAATTTGCCATGTTTATTACTTTCAATACTGCTTATTTTAGCTTTGTATTTACCATATAGTTCAAGGTTAGTATTAGCGATTCCTAATTTTTTAGCAATTTTAGTGATAGGTTTTGGTTGGTATGCATTAGCTATTTCAATATCCGTTTTCATATCATCACCTCTAATATATTATAGCATACAAAAAAAGTTTGAATTATCAAACTTTTTATTTAGCCTTATTTTTATGAATAAGAACAAACGCTACAATAATTAAGATAACTGGAACAATAAGCACGATATATGTTGTGAAGAAATCATAAATATCGGCAATATTTTCTTTTGTATCAAAACTATCGACGCTCTCATAAATTTTAAGTATAATTCTACCAATTATTACTAAGATAAGATAAGCGCCAAAACCAATACCACAGCTAACACCAAGCGTATTTAAGAAGCCTAATTTTCCTTCATCAATTTTAGGGATATTTACTGATAATTGGATTGAACTATTATTTGCTTGGGCAGGAGCAGGTTGACCATAACTAGGTTGTTGTGGCATAGCTGGTTGCGCATTCATTACAGGTTGTTGAGCCATCATATTTTCTTGTCCAAAACCTTGTCCATTATTTTGATCCATACTATATACCTCCATACTTTCAAACAAATTATAACATACTTTATGAAAAATTGATAGTATTTCTTTACTTTAAAAAGCGATTATACTATAATAACGACAAGGTGATTGACATGGAGTTAATCGTTGATATTAAAAATTTAAACTTTTCTTGGAGTGATGCAAAACTTTTTAGCAATCTATCGTTGGGTATAGAAAAAGGTTGTTTTTTAACTTTACTAGGGCCTAATGGTAGTGGTAAGACAACGTTAGCTAAAATTATTGCTGGGATGGTTGATTGTAAGTCATACGTTAAGATAGGTGGACTATTTATAAATAATAAGAATTTAAAAAAAATCCGTTCAATTACTGGGCTAGTAACGACTAATCCTAATAATCACTTTGTTGCGCAAACGTGCCGCGAAAATATTGCTATCAGTTTAAAAAAATATGGATACACAAAAGTGGAAAGTGAAAAAAGAATTACTACTGTTTCTCAATTACTAGATATTGAGCATTTATTAGATGTTAGCCCCGAAAAGTTAAGTTACGGGAATAGACAGTTAGTTAATTTAGCGCTTATTTTAGCGCATAATCCACAAATATTAATTTTGGATAATGTTTTGGAAATGCTTGATGTTAAACTTAAGAAAAAAGTTGTTCAAATTTTAAGAAAGTTAAATAATCAAGGGGTTACAATTATTAATATTACGCAAAATAGCGAAAATATATTGTTAGGAACACATGTAGCAATTTTAAATGATGGCCAGATGGCACTTATGAGTAGTGTTATAGATGCTTTTAAAGATTTAAAAGTGTTTACTAAAAATAAAATAGATATACCGTTTATTATTTCCTTATCAGATAAGTTAAAGTATTATAATGTTATCGATAAACTATATTTTGATAGTAAAAAGTTGGTGGATGATTTATGGAAATAAAATTTGAGGGTATAAGCTATTTAGTAGATGATAAAAAAGTCATCGATAATTTAAATTTAAAATTTAAAGCCGGAAAAATTAATGCTCTTTTAGGCCCAACGGGAAGTGGTAAATCTGCGCTTATTAAAATGCTTAATGGAATTACCAAGCCATCAACTGGAATTATTACTATTGGCACTAAAAAGATTGAAGTTGAAAAATTAAGTAATGATGATATTAATGATATAAAATTTAATGTTGGAATAGTTCAACAGTTTCCTGAAGATCAGCTTTTTGGGGAAACGGTAGCCCGTGAAATTGCCTATGGACTGGAATTATTTAATTATAAAAAAAATAGTATTGATAAAAGGGTAAAGGATGCTATTAAAATGGTTGGATTACCAGAAACAATTTTGAAGCGGGATCCCTTGACTTTAAGTATTGGCGAGATGCGCAGAGTTTCTTTGGCCAGCGTCTTAGCTGTTAATCCTGAAGTAATTGTTTTGGATGAACCAACGCTAGGATTAGATAGCGATGGTAGACGTAATCTTATTAGAGTCTTAAGTACGATTAAAAGAAGGTATGGTAAAACAATCATTATTGCCTCTCAAGATATTGAATTTGTTCATCAATGTTCTGATTATATATTTCTTTTGAACAAAGGAAAAATTGTTCATGAAGGCAATAAATATGATTTTTTTAAGACCTTGGATTTGAAAAATAGTGGAATAGCTGTGCCACGAGTTATGGCATTTGCGATGTTGGTTGCAGCCACCAAAAAAATTAAATTAGGCTATCGTGACGATATTAATGATTTGCTTAAGGATATTATGCGTAACATAAAGTAGTATGGAGGTTTTATGAGATACTGTATAACGTTTGCTTATGATGGAACTAATTACAATGGCTATCAGAAGCAGCCAGGTAATAGGCGAACAATTCAAAAAGAGTTAGAAAAGGTTTTGACTAAAATAAATGGCAATACAGATGTTAGCGTGTGTGCTAGTGGGCGCACTGATGCTGGCGTTCATGCATTGAATCAAAAGGCTCATTTTGATTTGACTAAAGAGGTAGCTGAAGACACTTTACAAGATAGTCTTAATAAAATGTTACCAGATGATATTTATGTAAGGAAAGTTGAAAAAGTAAGTGAAGATTTCCACGCTCGCTTTGATGTTAAGGCTAAAGAATATATATATAAAATTAATGTTGGAGAATATGATCCCATCGCTAAAAATTATGTTTATCAATATAATAAGCGACTTGATGTTGCCGAAATGGAGAGAGCTTTAAAATATTTAGAGGGAGAACATAATTTTAAATCTTTCACTAAAACTGATGAGGAAAAAGATGATTATGTAAGAACTATAATTCAAGCTTCATTAATCAGGGACATCAAAAATATGAATGAGATTGTGATTGCTATAATGGGAACTGGATTTTTGCGTTATATGGTAAGAAACATTGTTGGACTTTTAATAGAGATTGGCGAAGGTAAAAGGAAAAGTAGTGATATCTTTGAAATCATAGCGGCTGAAGGTCGAACTAAAGCTGGTAAGACAGCTCCACCTAATGGTCTTTATTTAAAGGATGTTTTTTATTAAAATAAAAGGAATAGGCATAGCTTATTCTTTTTTTGGATAAAATATAATATGAGAAATGCTATAAAATATTATTATGCAATTGATGTTGAGACTTTGAAGCAGGAAAATGACGACTTTTATTTCGACAATTATGTTTTAAAAAAGGTAAAGAAAGATTTTGATATAAATTTGTATAACTTTTTTATAAGTAATAATATGTATGTTCATAATATTGTTTATAATAGTATGGGAGAATATATTACTAATATCGATAATAAAAATTATATTTTAATTGAAAAAAAATATAATGTTGACGTTGATATGATGGAGGTTGTAAAATTTTTAGTCGATGTTAATCCCATGGTAAAAAAAGATTGGGGAAAATTATGGGAGAATAAAGTTGATTATTATGAGAAAAATATTGTTAATTTGAAAAATAAAGAATATTTAGATGTTTTCCCTTATTATATAGGATTAAGTGAACTAGCCATAAGAATGTATCACGAACTTGAAGGAGAAGGAACATATAGTATTTGTCATGATCGTTTAGGAAATTCTACAGATTTTTTTTCGCCTGACAATATCATAATCGATTATAAAGTTAGGGATATAGCTGAATATATAAAAAAATCCTTTTTTAGTAATCATTTAAACATGGACGAAGTGATTGACGGTATCGAGCAAGCTGGGCTTAAACAGGTTGATTATCAATTACTATATGCAAGATTATTGTTTCCCACATATTACTTTGATTGTTTAGAATCTGATGACCAATTGTCTAAATATGTGTCACGTATTAATCAGTATGAACTATTTTTGCGTGATATATATTTATATTTACAGGTTTATGCACCAATTCCTAAAATTGATTGGATATTAAAAAAAGTGTAGTTTATTCTACGCTTTCTATTTCTTCGGTGTCTACACCATTTTTTATGTTGGTTGGTACATTTTGACTTTCGTTGTTTCCCACATTTACGACGTCTTCTACTTCTGGTACTTCTTCTTGAATAGCAGTTAGTACAAGATCTTTAAGAGTAAAATCAATCAACTGGCATTCAGCACAAGCACCAGCCATTTTTATATATACAATATTATTTTCGTATTTTACAAATTCAATATTTCCACCATCGCTAATGAGGAATGGACGAATTTTATCAATGACTTCAATGATTGTTAGCTCCTTTTTCATGTCATCACCGTAAGTATTATATATCACATTCGTTTTCAAGTAAAGTCTTTTTTTATAATAGGTTTTATGATATAATGAATTCAGGTGGTTTGATGACTAAATATAAGAAAGGAAGGATTGTACGTGGTACTGTCACCGGCATCGAATCGTATGGAGTATTCGTTTCATGTGATGAATACTATAGTGGATTAATCCATATTTCTGAGATATCATATAGTTTTGTAAAAAATATAACAGATTATGTAAATATCGGTGATGTTATCTATGTTGAAATCTTGGACGTTGATGAAAGTTTAGGTCAATTAAAACTCAGTATAAAAAATATTGATTATAAATATAATAGAGCTGCTAAAAGAAGGAGAATTAAAGAGACTCCATTAGGCTTTAGCACACTCGCTTATAATTTGCCATTTTGGGTTGAAAAGGGCTTAAAAAAAGTCAAAAAAGTTCCAAATTCTATTGACAAAAAATAAACTCGATGATATAGTTTATATTGTCAATGTTTTTTTCCGGGCGATTAGCTCAGTTGGTTAGAGCACCTGCCTTACAAGCAGGGGGT
>CANRPL010000053.1 GCA_947632495.1 uncultured Bacilli bacterium | reverse complement strand
ATCATTCGACGCATAATGGTAATAATATAACTATCAGGTACATTTTTATAAATAGCTTCTTGAAGTTTAGTAAAAGGAACGACATTAACTCTAATGTTACCTGAATAAGAATTGATAATGGA
The DNA here is from genome assembly GCA_947632495.1 of uncultured Bacilli bacterium. Lineage (GTDB taxonomy): Bacteria > Bacillota_I > Bacilli_A > RF39 > UBA660 > UBA5578. The sequence continues at coordinate 9,788 of CANRPL010000053.1, read as the reverse complement.
AGCTAATTTAATGACTTTATTTTTAGCTTCAACACTTGTATGAGGTGGTGATTCAAAATATAGGCATTCTAAATCAATACCTCTTTTTAAAGCTAAATAGCCCGCAACTGGTGAATCGATACCACCGCTTAACATTAAAAGACCTTTACCTTGAATGCCAACAGGATAGCCTCCGAGACCTTTAATTTCATCTGTATATATATAGGTAGCATCTTTTCTAATTTCGATTTTAACTAATAGATCAGGATGATGAACATCGACTTTACAATTAATATTTTTTAAAATAAAGCCACCCATCATTCGGCTAAATTCCATACTAGGAATAGTAAAACTCTTATCAGCGCGATTAGTCTCAACTTTAAAAGTCTCAAAAGAAAGATCTTTTAAAATAGTAACAAGTGAAGTTTTTATTTCATCAATATTAGTATTTACTTTATAGCAATTCACTATACTATGAATACCAAAAACATTTTTTAACTTATCAGTTACAAGTGAAGTATCAGGAGCTTCAATATACATTCGAACACGATCATAACTTATTTTATAATCGATACCTTTAAGTATCGCATTAATATTTTTAACCAATAATCTTATAAAAACGCTACGATTACCTTTTTTAGTTGTTAATTCACCATATTTAATTAAAATTAATTTTTGCATCCAACCACCTCTGCTAATTATATCAAAAAAAAAGTAGTTTTTGAAGATAATTCATAACTACTTTTTATTTAATGACACGACGAGCTGTAACCTTATACATGATATTAACACTATTTATACCAATTCCTTCTTTTGGTGTTCGTGAATGAACAATCTTATTATCACCAATATAAATAGCTACATGGGTAATACTACCATTCTTTTTATTTGAATAAAAAACTAAATCGCCAGGTTCTAATTTATTAAATGGAACTTGGACACCAACTTTAGCTTGACTGCCGCCACCCCTTGGCAGTTTAATACCAAAGTGTTTGAAGACACTCATCGTAAAGCCACTACAATCGGCGCCTTTTGTTAAACTAGTTCCTCCTCTTTTATAAGGATTACCAATAAACTTTTTAGCATACGCTACAATCTCTTTACCAAGACTAATATTACTTGGTAATTTTTTAGTATTACTAGAACTTTTTACTTTCTTCGTTGTTGTTTTCTTTTTAGTTGTTGTCTTTTTCTCGTCCTTGTCTTTATCTTCAGTCTTGTTAGACTCTTTACTATCCTCTTTCTTTTCTTCTGTCACTTTTTTAGCATCTTCTGTTTTCTCTATGCATGATGATGCTTCAATCGCTACTAAGCCATAAGAAATATTTTCTGCCATTGGGACCTCAACATTTTTGGAATTGGTTTTTAAACTTGTTGCTGCACCCGTTGCCTTAGAAGCAATTAGACCAAGCATTATCAAAGATGCCATACAGTAGCAAATGACTGTATTTATCTTCAGCTTCGAAATCATAAATCCCTCCATTTTTATAGACAGCAAAGCCTATTTTACCACAAAAAAAAAGGTAGTGCAAATTTAAGACAATACCTTCATTTTATTTTTCATATCACGTTCTTCTTTTTCTTTAGCTAAAAGGATTAATTCCCTTTCCTCATCTAGGGATATAGACATTCCTAAAGTTAGACCATTATGAGCTAAATAAGTTTGTAGATGCTTCATAGTAAATTCGCCAATACCAGGAAAATCACCAATTTCCATTTCACTACATTTAATAAGATCAAAAACATATAAATTACGATGATTGATACCATCAGCAAAATTTCTTTTTTTAACCGCACGGAAAATACATAAATGTTGACGCTTAATTTTTGGCTCTCCAGCAAGAAAAATATGTAAATTAATACATAAAACATCTAATTTACCTTTTAAATCCGGATTAGGTAAACCTAGTGAAGCAATTTGTGTTTGAATTATCGCTCTAATCTTTTTTAACGCACCGATATTTTCAACCGATGCTTCACGACTAATAATGGTTTCAATATATTTTAATTCTTCATCTGTCATAATTTCTCTCCCAAAACTAGCGCTTATCTTAACAAAGCTTCCTTTATTTGTCAAATTAAAAGAAGCACATATAAGTGCTTCTACATTAGGAATAAAACTAAAATAATCGCTACGAAAACTAAAATATTAAGTCCTAGTAATATGAGATTAATAGGCGAATTAATTTTGGTAACTAAATCCGTCTCATTTTCAATACCAGCAATCTCTTCATAATCTTCATCAATATATTCTTCTTCATTAAGTACTTGATTACTCATCTAATCCTCCTTATTATCCGGTTTATACATCTTTAAAAGACGGCCATGAATTCCCGGTTCAATTTTATTTAAAAGATTGATTGTTAATTCTAAAGAACGTTGGTACTCCCCTCTTAAAAATAACTGTTCAGCTAAATTTAATTTATTACTAAGTCCTTCATAAGAGCTACGATAACGGTTACCATAGACAAGAACAGTTTCGGCAAAAGCCGCTGTTCGTAGTAACTCTCGCGTTTTAGAATATAGTTTTAAAACAAGATCACGGGCCGTATCTACTCGCGTATTCAAGACACTAATAGTGATTGGTTTTTTATCAAGTTCTTTAACAATTTCTCTAATCGCACTACTAGCTTCATTTAATTCAACGTAATAACTTTGAGGAATGACCGGTAGATTATATTCGCGCATTTTTAATTTAGCATCCTTTAAAACCACTTTTATCTCTTCTAATTGTTGACGAGCACGCACCTCATCTTCACGCATATTACCTAACGTATCTAAATTAGAATCAAGGCGATCTTCTAGATTAACTAAACGACTAGTTAAAACCTCTAATTCTTTTAACATTTTAGAATAAGCAAAATTATTTTGTAATATTTGATCGGATAAAGTTTGATAATCGGTATTAATTTCCTGTAATTCATCAGAAATTTTACGCAATCCATCAATACTATCATCAGATAGGTTATAGACATTTTTAAGATCATCTAGCTGTGAAAAAATATCACTGATTAAATCATTAACTTTAGCTAATTTACTCTTAAAGGTATTATTAGTTTCCGCAAAGACAGCTCGCGCATTTTTCTCTTTTTCAAAATCACTAAATAACGATTCAAAATAATCAAGAAGTACCTTTAATTCAAAAAGACTATCTTCCAAATTTAAATCTTGAGTTCTAACAATAATATCATTAATCTTTTTATTAGCTTCATCAATATTATATTCAACATTTAAATAATCTAAAGGATAACTAGCCTTTAACATCTGTTCATAGACTTCTTCTACTTCTTCAATTTTTTTAGGAATAACACTATTACTTAATAAAATAATCGATGGTACTTCCTCAATAACGATGCTCATATGTTTTAACAAGTCATCAATACGTTTTAAAGCTCCGTTAACTTCAGTATAATCTTTGTTATCCATAAGACGCTCAAAATCTTCAAAATGTTTAGATATTAATGCAAAACGATTGTTAATAGCTTCCGCTACTGAACCAAATTCAGCTTTAGTATCTTCAAACTTTTGATGTAATTCACGAAAACGGACCTTATAATCGGTAATAATGACACGACTACGTTCTTCACTTAAAGTTATTTCTTTTATTTCACCCAAAAGGAATTCCGAATTGGTTCTTACTTTATATAATTCCATTTCCAGTTTAGCAATCTTATAAATAGCATTTTTATAATCTTTTTGATTTAAAGAGTATTCTGCTTCGAGCATCATATCAGATAAATGAGGAATTTGTTCATCTTTAATATTTTGTAAACGTTTACTCCATGTATCATACATCGCTGCCACTTTCTCATTTTTTAAGAAAGCTTCTACTTTAGCTAATTCTGGTATAATGGGGGAAGAATCAAGTTTATTTTTTTCTATTTCTAATTCTTCTAATACTTTCTCTAGTCGTTTAGTCTTACGACTGCGAACGAAAAAGAAAGCTGTTATTATTAAGGCAACAGTCAGAATAATTAAGGTCACAAGGATTAGTGTCTGGTTCATATCATCACCTACTATATAAAGTATATCATAAAAATAGCTATTTTTCGACTATTAGATAATAGTTTTTAATAAATATTGCTTGACATATTAAAGATAAGATAATATAATTATAACTGCGATGAAGAAAGCAGCGCTTTCTTTGGATATGTAACGTGTTTATTACCTATAGGGGTTATTTGTAACCTAGCTGCAAGGTGAATATATTTAAGTTAAACACCCTACATACCTGAAAGATTGCTTCATTCATCAAGGAAGGAGAATGAAGATGTCAAGATTTACTGGCTCTCGTTACAAAGTATCACGTCGTTTAGGCTTCTCTACTTTAGAAACAGGTAAAGAACTTGCTAAAAAGCCTTATATTCCAGGTCAACATGGAAGTAAACGTGGTAAGAAATTATCTGATTATGGTGTTCAATTACAAGAAAAACAAAAAATTAGATTCATGTATGGTCTAAATGAAAAACAATTTAAGAAAGTTTTTGAAAAAGCTGGTAAGATGAAAGGTGTTCATGGTGAAAACTTATTAGTATTACTTGAAAGTCGTTTAGACAATTTAGTATATCGTATTGGTTTTTCAACTACTCGTAAAGGAGCAAGACAATTAGTTAACCATGGTCATATCACTGTTAACGGTAAAAAAGTTGATATTCCATCATACACTTGTAAACCAGGCGATGTAATCGCTATCAAAGAATCAGATAAAGAATTACAAATTGTTAAATCTTCATTAGAAGCTTTAGCAAGACGTGTTGATTTCGTTACTTTTGACGAGAAGAAAATGTGTGGTACATATGTAAGAGTACCTCAAAGAAGCGAATTAAATGCTGATGTTAATGAATCACTTATCGTTGAATTCTATAACAGATAAAAAGGAATTACAAAATTCCTTTTTTTATTACGATAAAAGAGTAACTAAGTTACTCTTTTATGCTTTAACATATTCTTTAACCTTATCTGTACTTTCGAAAGGTGCTAATCTAATTTGTCTAATCGCACTTATTAAGCCTAACAATTGTTCAGGATCTTTCTCACTTAATAGGGCCTGTTCCATCCTTTCAGTAGACTGATATGCTTCCGTGATAAAAGAAACAACATCTTTAGAAGCTTCAATTTCTAGCTCACAATCGGGATTAATTGGTAGATAGTGATGATAATCTAAAGCTAAACCATCTACTTTGTTAACCCAACCTTCGTCCATCTTACCATGACGAGAAAGAAGAATATCACATAGGCGATCAGAACGATATTCTAAAGATTCACCGTTAGCTTTTCCTACTAATTCATAGTAACAAGCATCACGTTTAACCTCTATAACATTTTCGACATGGCGCATTGCATTAGCGATACCATCAGGTGAATACCATAAGCGGTCAAACCATTGATGAACTAAACCTTGTTGTTTATTTGCATCCATGTAAGATTCTGCCGTGACTGATCTTGTTAAATACACTTGCCCTAAATTAGCATTTGTTAATTTCCAAGTTAGTGCTAAATTACCTTTAGTACCATTATTAACCGTTGTAAATAGTTTTATTGTAATAATATCACGAGTTTTTCCTTCCGTATAAATCGTTACAATTCCTGATGGATAATTACTGTTATTATCACGCCAGTGCGTTTTGACACACGACTTAGTTTGATCATGTTGCGCTAAAGCATTAACTGGAATATGCAAAAAGATATCGTCTAATACCTTAATTAGTACTCTTTTACGAATCATCTTAACATCAGGTTTAATTGTCTTAAAAAGTTCGGCATATCGATTAACAGCTAAGTTTTCGACATTACTCATATTTTCCCCCCATAATATTAATTATATCTAATTAAATAATACTGCTTCTTACCACGTCTTATTATAATATATTTTTGTTCAATTGCAACCTCTTTAGTTAAATTAAAGTTAACATCATTTATTTTATTACCATTAATACTAATACTATTATTAGTTACTAACTCACGAGCTTCTCTTTTACTAGAGCAGATATTAGTTTCAACTAATAAATCAACAATATTTTTGTCTTCGGTTATATCATAATTTGGTACATCACCTAAAGCATCTTCAATTTCAGGTACGGATAATTCCCCTACTTTACCACTAAATAGTGATTCACTAATACGAACAGCTTTAGCAAACTCATCTTGACCATGTAAGAAAGTAATAACCTCTTCAGCTAATTTCTTTTGCGCTAAACGTCTTTCTGGTGCTTCTTGATGTTGTTTTTCAATATCTTCAATTTCTTCTTTAGTTAAGAAAGTTAACTTCTTTAAGTAATCGATAACGCAACGATCATCAGTATTAATTAAATATTGATATAAGGCATAACTTGATGTTTTATTTTTATCTAGCCATAAGGCATTACCTTCTGTTTTACCAAATTTAACACCATTAGCGTCTAATACTAAAGGCATCGTCATACCATATAATTCAATATCATATTTTTTACGAGCTAATTCAATACCGGTAGTAATATTACCCCATTGATCAGAACCAGCTACTTGTAAAGTTACACCTTTTGTTTGATTTAATACTACAAAATCCATACCCTGTAAAAGAGTATATGCAAATTCACAAAAAGTTATACCGCTTTCTAATCTACGAGCAATAATATCTTTATCTAACATGTAGTTAACATTTATATATTTACCATAGTCTCTTAAGAAGTCTAAAAGTGTAACATCTTTAGTCCAATCATAATTATTTACTACTTCAAAGCCAAAAATATTTTTAGCTTGACGCGTTAAACCTTCAACATTTTTTAAGACTTCTTCTTTCGTAATCATCTGTCTTTCATTTGATGGTTTAGGATCACCAATTAATCCCGTCGCTCCACCAATTAATAAAATAGGTTTATGGCCATAACGCGCTAAACGCGTAGCAATTAAAAAAGATGAAAAGTGTCCAATATGCATTGAATCAGCCGTTGGATCAGTTCCAATATAAAAAGTTAATTTCTCTTCGTTTAATTTTTTTTCTAATTCTGGTGAACTAATATCTTTAATAAGTCCACGCCATTTTAAATCTTCAAATAATGTCATAAATCCTCCTAATAATCACTATTTAAGCGTTCTAATACAACTGTTTGTTTTTTACTAATCGCATTAATAATATCGTCTTCTTGATAATCAAACAAACTAATTAAATATAGTAAATTACTAAATATTTCTTTAACTAAAACATCATCATATGCTGTAATAAGCTTTGATCCCTCTTCATATAAAAGGTTGATAACATCTAGTTTATTAGTTAAAGGGGTATGCATTGGTATAGCATCAAGTTCTAAATTAGATAGATTAAAAAACAATAAAATCATCGTCATACAATCAGCAAATTCATCTAATACTTTATCTTTATCTGGCTTTTTAATCGTCCAATATTTAAAGCATTTAGTCTCATTAGTAAATTCACCTAATTCCACTAGGAACTCAATCGCATTCTTTTTAAAATAATCTTTCTCTTTGCCGTAGCGCTCAATAAAAATATTGTCTATTTGCTTATTATTAGTGTATATCTCTTGCCATTTAGTGTTCATGATGACACTCACATTCCTCATTAGAGTCAACACTCATAATCTTAACGCCATGACTAGTACCAATACGTGTAGCGCCAGCCTTAATCATTGCTTCTGCCGTTTCTAAATCACGAATACCACCACTAGCTTTAATCTCTAAAACTTCTCCTTTATGCTTATTAATTAACTCAACATCTTGGACCCTCGCTCCATATTCACTAAAACCAGTTGATGTCTTAATAAAGTTAACAAATGTCTCATTACAAATTTCTGTCATTTTAATAATTTCTTCCGGTGTCAAAAGCGAAGTTTCAATAATTACTTTAAGAACTTTACCATCGATAGCGTCTCTAACTTCTTCAATTTCGTCTTTAACATAATCATAATCTTTATTCTTTAAAGCCCCGATATTAATAACCATATCTATTTCAGTAGCGCCATTTTCAATAGCGTTAATAGCTTCAAAAACTTTGGTTTCACGAGTATTCATTCCCATTGGAAAACCAACTACAGTACAAATTTCAACCGGGCTCTTCTTTAAAATAGAAGCCGCTAAAGAAACATAAAAGGGATAGACACATACGGCCGCAAAATGATACTTTAAAGCTTCTTCACATAATTTAGTAATATCTTCTATTGTCGCTGTATTTTTCAAATTAGTATGATCAATATAATTATTTAATTCCATCTATATCCTCCTAACAAAAAAAGTACTATGTATAGGGACGGAAAACCGTGGTACCACCCTATTTCATAATACTTTATTATGCACTCTTGACTATATAGCGTCACCATCTTGACGGGTATTTCATTTAATTATCTTGTTTCGTTTGCACCAAACCACGAAATCTCTTATGACCAACAATTAAATTACTAAAGCTTTGTCAATAAACTATTAATTATTATAACATATTTTTATTTAGTGTCAACTATTACTAGCATAGTAGTATACTTCATCGCTAGCTTTGACAAAAGAAACGGTAACATAATCTTTAATTTCTAAACTATCTAAATCACTTACTTCATTAATAAGTTTACTACAGTTTTCATCATTACAAATTTCATATTTACCATTACTCTCTTTATAGAAAGCATAGCCGACACGAAGATTTACCGTATCTGTTTTAGTAGCGAGAACCAAACGACGATATACATTAACATCGCGCACAGAAGTAATTTCTTTATAAGTACCAACATATTGTTTCTTATCTTTATCAGCTTTTAAATTTAGACGTAAACGATGATCATTTAACTCTAAATAAGTATCTACTTCACCTTTAAAATTATCTAAATTATATTTAATATCTGGACCATAAGCTGTTTTAATCGCACTATCTAACGATTCATAATCGATAATAATACCATTGTTATCAACAAACTCAACATCTTCTGGCGTCATAAAACTTGAGGCCTTACTAATTAAATAATCACCTGGAAGCTTATTAACTTCATTAGCGTTCTTACGATAGAAAAGGATATCATCCTCTGTTACATATGAATATAACTCTAAAACTAAATCATCATCTAAACGCAATTTTTTATAATTTTTGATACGGCCATTCATAAGTTTATAAACGATAACACCAATTAAAATCCATATTAAAACTAATAATGATATAACAAGAAAGGGTGTAAGTCGATTACGACTATGTTTCATACCATCACCTACTATATATAAATTATATCATAAAAAAAAGAAAAATATTATTTTTCTTCTTCATTTTTGATAACTTCTTTACCCTTATATGTTCCACAATTTAAACATACACGATGTGGTCTAATTTCACTACCACATTTTGGACATTTAGTTGTTCCATTTTCACTTATTTTGTAATGTGTTCTTCTTTTTCTACCTCTAGTATTACTAACTTTTCTAAATGGTACTGCCATTTATTTCACCTCACTATCTTGTAACAAGTCTTTTAATCCAGCAAGTTCTGGATTAACATGTTCTTCCTCATCGGTAATAAGACGCCAACCGTCACCATGCATCAAGGATGGATCAGCGTCTTCACTTACAACACGCATAGGAATTTCCATTAATATATTTTCCCATATTATTGGTAAAATATCAATACTATTTATGAATTTTTTATCAATTTCTCCCACTTCATCAATCAGTTCAGCTAAATCACCTTCGATGACGATATCAAAAGGATAATCAACTGGTTTTAAAGTTATCGCACAAGGAATAATCATCGTTCCACTTACTTCTAAACTAAGATATAACTCCCCTAAAGCATTTAAAGTTATCTCCCCTTCAATATGCGCATCATCAAGTCTAGATACACCAAC
>CANRPL010000052.1 GCA_947632495.1 uncultured Bacilli bacterium | reverse complement strand
TTGCTCATCCAATGTATTATAACATTAGCAGGATTTTCAGGATTAGAATATTTTGCTAAATCAGTTAATGATATATAATCAATATCACCAATTCTTAAAATACTTATTTATTGTTATTAACATTTATTTCTGTTTTAATTAACTATTTACCCCCATAATTACTAAAATCATTTTATTATAAATTATTGAATATTAAAACTCGAACTATAAAAATCCGAGTTTAGTATCAATCTGGTGCTGTAAGTAGGAATCGGACCTACATTAAAGCCTTACCATGGCCTCGTAATACCACTATACTATTACAGCGTATGGTGCCGAATGTAGGAATCGGACCTACAGCTAATCATTACGAGTGACTTGTTTTACCATTAAACTAATTCGGCCTATATATAGAATAACACGAATTATAGAGAAAAGTAAAGAAAAACTCTAACTATTTTTGCTAGAGTTTTTCTGTTGCTCAATTATTAGTTTATTATTAAGAAGTCTTTCATTTTTAGGACTTATCTTAATTGCTTCATCAATAGCTGTTAAGGCAAAATTATAAAGTTGTTTTTGATAAAAAGCAATGGATAATAAGTCATAAATAGTATGATCATAACAAAAAGTTTCGTTAATATAAGTCTTGGGATTACTTTTAATATCTAAAGCCTTAAAACAATAATTAATGACTTCATTCCAGTCGCTTAATTCATATTCAATTAAGGCACGTTCAACAAAAGGATCGCGTAAATGTGGTGCCTCTTTGATAGCTAAATCTGACCAATATTTAGCTTCTTTGTAATTCTGTAAATTTTTATAACAACGTGAAATAAAACGCATTGATGCACATCTTTCATCTTTCCATGTTGCCGTTTTAAGTTCTAGATGATGTTTTAATGTTTTTATCGCATCATTATAACGATTGTAGTACATATACTCACGTCCTAAATAATGAACGTTGCGATCATCTTCAGGCTTTTCTTGAACAGAAAGTTCTAAAAGTGGTAAATAACTACTTCTTGATTTTAAAGAATCAGGGTAGTGATTAACAGTTATATCATCAGTAGTGAGAAAAGATTCTTTTTCATTTTCATATTCTAATACTTCATGAACAGGATGAATCCAATGATATCCACTTCTAATATGAATTTTTTCAATATAGAAATTTACTTCAGGTATATTATCATCATTAAGTTTCCAATTATAATTATATCTTAATCTAGTTATCCCTTCGTGCCAAATTTCTTCCAATTTTTTTCGCCATCCCGGTAAAAAAACTTCATCTAAATCAGTACATACGCAGATATCAACATCTTGGGGTACTAGCTCTAATGATTTGTTACGTGCGACATCAAAACGCCAAGGATTAATTATTGTTTGTGTTACATGGACATTTAAATCATTAAGTAGTTTAACAGAATTATCATTTGAACCAGTATCTAAAACATAAATATCGTCAGCTTCTTTCATGGAATCAACCCAACGTTTAATAAATTTTTCTTCGTTTTTACATATAGCGTAGACGGCAATTTTCATATATTAAGCTCCAGCAGCAGGGCCTGTTGGACCAGCAGGAATTGTAAGATTAAGAGTATAATTAGGAGCAGTTCCAACTAATTCAGCTGCTGCATTTGTTCCAGGATCTCCTGTTGTTACTGTACCAATAGTTATAGTAGGAGTAGGGGCATCTGCTCCGGCAGGACCGGTTTCACCTGTAGCACCCGTAGCGCCTGTCGCACCAGTAGGACCAGTCGGACCTTCAATACCTTGAAGACCTTGAGGACCAGCAGGACCAGTTTCACCAGTAGCTCCGGTAGCACCAGTAGGGCCAGTAGGACCTTCGATACCTTGAAGACCTTGAGGACCAACAGGACCAGTTTCACCAGTAGCACCCGTAGCGCCTGTCGCACCAGTAGGGCCAGTAGGACCTTCAATACCTTGAAGACCTTGAGGACCAACAGGTCCAGTTTCACCAGTAGCTCCAGTAGCACCTGTAGCTCCAGTAGCTCCGGTAGCACCAGTAGGGCCTGTTGCACCAGCTGGTATAACAAAGTTTAAGACACTACTTTGGGCTGAACCAGTATTAATAACACTAGCATTAGTACCTGGTTCTCCTGTTGTCGTCGTACCAATAGTTACGGTAGCTGGACCTTGAGGACCAGTTGGGCCAGTAGGACCCGTTGGACCAAAACAACAAGATGATGGACGATTTTGATTAGCACATTCGATTACTCTTCGGGCATTCTCAAATATTTGTTCATTCAAATTCATTTTTTAACCTCCTTCAATAGTATTTTATGTTAATATAAAAAAGTAGATAATGAAGAAGTTTAGTACTTTTTGATATTAATATGTTATCTTGTATTTTAATAAAGCATTAATAAAAGGATGAGTTTTCTCATCCTTCGTTTTTTAATATTAGACTTTTAGGTTCTTCACCGTTTATTTGAAAGAAGCCGACATTTTCAAAGCTTTTAAAAGCTGCTATTGATAATGTTGAAAAGTGGATGCTTTTAGTAGCTAAAATGTCTTTAAAAATATTTAAATAATCAGTTAATTTGGGTGTACTAGATAATTTATTTAATTCACTTAATAATTCGTTTACTATATCCGCATTTAAATCTCCTTGTATTTGATATCCAATATCATCACTCAAAAAGAGACTATAAAAATTATTTTTATCCGTGATTAATCTTCCAAATTTAAAATCGTAACTTTGACCAGTTCTTGTAAAGTTTACATTATCTGTGTTGAGTTTGAATTTTTTAGCTAAAGATAAATCATATTCAAATGTACCATCATTAGTTTCTTTAGTAATTCTTAAACCATCTTTTCGATTGGAAGAAAAGCCATAGAAGATAAATAAATTATCATTAGCATCAGTACACCAAAGCCTTATTTTTTGTTCTTTCTCATGATTAATTCTATCGTAGAAGTCAACTTCTATCTTACCACTAAAATTACCTAATACTTCTAATCCATCTAATAATCTTGAATATGTTTTAGAACTTAATTTCATATTGGTTAAAATATTATTGATTTCTTCTTTTTTTGAGTATAAGGCAAATGCTTTTTTTTCTTTTTCTTTCATTGCTTTCCCCCTAAAATTTTCCTTTTATTAGGACTACTTGAATAATATTTGTCAACAGTATCAGCAATATATTCCATTTCATTATCAGAATAGCGTTGATCTATTGGTAGTAGAACTATATTATCAGCTCTTCTTATTTCATTAGCATTAGCACCATTCCAATTCATATTAGTCCATAGTCTTAAGGAATAAATGTTATTGGCTTTTAAATATGTTCTTAAAGATTCCCCATCACTGACAAATAGGGGATACATGTATGTTAACTCTTCGGAAGATAAATTAAGTTGATTATATTTTCCTAGTAGTTCACGAAGTATTCGATAATTTCTTAATCTATTTTCTAACACTGTTTCGTAGTCTATGGCTCTTAAATAGTTTTCCGTAAAATTGGACATGTAGCATAAATCTTCACTTCTAAAATGTTTATCAGCTTCTAAAAAAGTTGGATAATGAAAAAACTGTCCTGTTTCATCGCGTTCTAACATTTCAACTACTTTATCCAAACTTTTACCTTTTGGATAATTGGGATTAGCGATTAAATCATTACTAATGATGCAGGCACCATCAGGAACACCAAAATATTTTCGGTAATTATATATAACATCAACATCATATTGCGTTCTATCAAAGAAGTCATGGGTATCATCAACAATTACATACTTGTATCTTTTAATAACTTTTGAAATGTTATCTTTAAATAGTCCATAGTAGTTTACATAGTAAATATAAGTTGTTTCATTTAGTTCACTTTCGTCGATATCTAGTGGCATAAAGTTATCATCAATATGATAGAATTTTATTCTTACACTTTCAGATGTAGCGACCTCACTTAATGATTCACATAAGAAATAGGGAAGAAATAAAGTTGTTATATTTCTTTCTCTAATAATGTATTTTAGACAATTTCTTCCAGAACTTAATAGTAAATTTGTATCATGATAAAGACTACCAATTATTTTTTCAAACTTAAAATGACAACCTATTTCTTCCATTTATTAGTCTTCCTTATTTTTTAAATAGTTGGCTAATTCAGTATAAGCATCAGTATTCCAAACAAGACATCTTTCTTCATCTGGATAGTTTCCCATTGTTTTATCATATCCGTCTGGTATAAATATAAAGTCCCAACTCCAACCATATGTCCCAGATTTTTCTTTGGCGATTGTTCCTTTCGTTATTGATTTAAATACGATTGGATCTTTTCCATATTCACAATAGGCAAATGCTTCCATAAAGCAAGCTTTTCTATTTTCAACTCCTTCTAGAAGTTTTAATAGTCCATCTTCACCAAGTTTTTCATCTACATAATGGGTATATGGTCCTGGAAAACCACCTAATGCTTCTACATATAATCCGGTGTCATTTTTTAATACTGCACATTTTAATTTGTCACTTGCTTCTTTAGCTGAATGCATCGCAACCTCTTCAACAGTATCAGCTTGAATTTCTGTCGTTTCCATCTTGACATTGTCAACTTCAATGCCTAGTGGTTCTAGTATGTTTTTAGCGCTCATTATTTTAGACCAATTACCAGTAACGTAAGTTAATTTTTTCATATATATTTATCATCTCCTCGTTAATTGTATCATATAATTGGTATTTTTTGTTTTTATCATGTTAATTCTGATCTTTTTCTATGATAAATAGCCAAAATGCTTTAGGCTTTAACCATTTTTTAATCTCAAATATTCTTCGGTATAGCTTGTAGTAGTGGAAACTTGTTTGTTCAACTAATTTTCCTCCAGCTTTTTCAATAAGTGTTTTCCATTCCTTTAAGGTTAGTCCACGTTCATTACCAAGCATCTTTTCATTCATGTTAAAATATGTACTAGGTATTCCAAAAATAACATATCTAGAAACATTCATTTGTTGTTTTAAAGTCTTGATTATTTCTTCATCAGTAAAATGTTCTAAAACACCATTACTATAGGCTACATCAAAAGTATTGGCTTTATATTTTAAATTAAGAATATCTCCTTGTTCATATTTACAAGGGGAGATTACCTGCGATTGATTGGCTATTTCGTGGGCATAATCTAAAACGGCTTGACTTAAATCAAGAGCAATAACATCTAGACCTAATTTTTGTAGATAGCCAGCCATTAAACCAGTTCCACAACCCATTTCAATTACTTTTTTATTTTTAGCGTATTGAATAACTTTATTAATAAATTTCTTCTTATACTTAAGTTTATATTCAATATAATCATCAGGTTTAGCAAATTCCTCGATATCTATTTTATAAAGTTCATACCATTTATCATCTTCACTTTTCTTTTTATCTTCAATTATTTCATTAATTTTTTTAGTTATTTTATCTATTATCTCTTGTTCAGTATCATTATTTTCAATAACTAATAGACTATATTCACTGTTGTTATATCTAATAAAATCTTTTAGTTTGTCGTTAAATTTTTTAAATGTTTCTTTTTCTTTTTTTGTAAACTTTCTTTTGTCTCTTTCTTGAGAACGTTTAAGCGATGTTTTTAAATTTATATCAAAATATACCAACAAGTCAGTTTTTCTTTCACCCGATTTCATACAAGCAAGGACATTATTCATAAATTCTTGATCACCATCGATGTTATTTTCTAGTAGGACTGATTGATAGGAATATATTGAACAGTAATTTCTATCAAATAAGTTTATATCATTGTTTTCACCATATAATTTTTCTCTTAAAAATAAATAGTCAGCTGCTTGTACTAACGTTTCATATCGTAAGGTATTAAAATTTTCCTTTAATGATACTAAAGCATTATCATCAAACATTTTTTTAATAACTTTATATAGGGGAGAACTCTTGTCGATATCATTTGTTATTCCAACCTTATAATTTTTATCATATATTTTTTTAATCTTTTTGATAATGGTTGTTTTTCCAGCTCCAGTTGATCCTTCAAATACGACATTAATCATCTTTATTACCTCCAAAACTAAAGACTATATCTGGTACAATATCAATAAATCCATTATAGCAATAGCCTTTTTTAAAATTATATAGTCCATAGTCTTTATTTTCGATATCATCTTCTTCACAGAAGACGCCACCAAAATCATATTTGGGTATTTTATTATCAATACAATATTTAATAGCTTCCCATTGCATATTATACATTCCGAGTAAGTTTCTATTTTCTGTGGCGCTAACGCCATATAGATATATTAATTTCTTATTATAGATAATATCGATACTCATCGCTAGGGGAATATTGTTATACCAAACTTCCAAAAAAATTAAGTTATCTTTATATATTTTTATAAGCTTTTTAAAATATTCCATCGTATGAGGATTAAATTTATGTCTTTCTGATGTTTGAATATATAATTGATAAAAATTAGCTAAATCTACTTTTTTAGAAATTTTACTTTTTAAGCCTTTACGATATGATCTTCTAGTATTCTGTCTAAATTTACTTGGTAGTTTCTTTATTAGTTCTTCTTCATCAAAGATGATATCCATAATGGCTAATTTACAAGAATCTAGTAAATTACTATAATCATTATGAGGTGTAATTTTATAGTGATATGTACCACTAATCTTTTTTAGATTATTTTCGTTTATATATGGATTTATTACTAGTTTTGTATACTTTTTTTTAGCCATCCAATTTTCGATTTTTTCTAAAAATAAATTGATTAGTTCAAAATTGTCATCTTTTAATACTGGACCACGAGGAGCATATAGATATTTAGTTTTATCTTTTTCTTTTTCTAGTAAATTACAACTCCATATTATTTCACTATCCTCAACATAGTATATAAAATATTTTGTTGTTTCATTCCTAATAATATTCCACTCAATACTTTGCATATAATCCGAATTATTACTAGCTAAAAACTTTTTAATTTTATTAACTTCTATATCATCATTTAAATCTAATTCATAGATCATCTTTAAATTCCTCCCTTATAAAAGTTCGTTACAAAGTCTCTATTTTTAGCAAGTATTAATCTTTTTTGTTTAGCTTTTTCTCGTTGATGGACAATATCCATAAAGTCATCAGTAGTTGTTTCCATATCATTAGTTAGCGATAATAATAAGTAATCATATTGTAAGGCATGAGCCATAGTTTCTTTAATACCTAGTACATATCTTTCCTGTTCACGATCACCTAATCTACGTAGTAATTCCTCTTTGGTTGGCGGTAAAAGATAAATCATAATTGTATCTTCATACATCCTTTTAATTTCCTTGGCTGAAGAGTAGCCAACATTAAACATTAAATGATATTCTTTTAATTTAGCAAATTCACTTTTAGGTACACCATAGTAGTTATTATTATAGATACAGTATTCTATCAAGTTATCCGTGGCGATTAAACTTTCAAATTCAGCTTTACTGACAAAATACATTCTCCCAACTTCGATTTCACGTTTAGCTCTAGTAGTTATTCCTGTAGCTTCCATAAAGGTTGGATATCCTGCTTCAACATATTCTATAAGTTTTGATTTACCACTACCTGATGGACCGGAAATTACAATAGGGCTATTTTCCACATCGTTCATCATAAGCACCTCCAGAATATTATTTTATTTCTCTTAAATCAGTTTCCCAAAAAAAGTAAACCCAATCATCTTCGGGAATTTCATAGGTATATTTAATATCGACGTCGTCGTTTGTTATTTTAATTTTTTTAAATCCTTTATCAATTATTAATGAATATACGCCAAGAATTGTTTTTCCTCTTTGTTTTAATATATCGATGACGCCATTAGTGGTTGTTCCTTTATATATGATGTCTTCAAGTAATATACATTTTGTTTTTGTATCATCTATGTTATCACTCATGTATCTAAATTTGCCATAATCATGACAGTTATCAGAATTACTCATTTGTGTTTGAATCATTGATACTTTTCGAATGTTTAATAAATGGGATAATGTAACGAGCATCGGAAGACCACCTCTAGCCATCCCAATTAATTCAGTATCTTCATCGATGGTGTAGTTCTGTTTAATTTCTTCAGCCATAATTTTGCAGGCATCTATGTAGTGTTCATAATCAAATTTGACAATTTTATGATGTGATTCCAATTCTTTTTTTTCTTCGCCTAATAAACATCTTCGCATAATATCACCACTTTCTACCATAAGGGTAGGGCACCTTTCCTTAGGAAAGATTATACCAAATAAAGGTGCGATATATTGTACCATTAAAAAAATGTAATTATTAAAATTACATTTTTAAGTCTTTAATTCCACTTAAGTTTAGGGTTTTAATATCATCTTCATCTATTGAATAACCGGTAATATAAATAAAGTCTTTGTAGTATGTAAATGAGAAAGGTTGAAATCTTCTTTCCTTATTGTGAAATTTAAAGGTCAATATTTTCTTTTCTTTGATTGCCTTTGAAATAATATTATATTTTCTTTGTAAATCTTCTTTATCAATTTTGATATTTCGTTTTTCATCAGCTGAATAAATAACGATAGATCTTATTTTCTCTAACGTAATATTTAGTTTTTGTTGCTCTTTTGGATCTAATTTATATATGATACTTTCTATGGCATCAACATCTAGATAATCAAATGATAGGTTATAATTATGCTTTTTATGGTACACATAACCACCATATCTACCGCGAATTGTATCGATATATATTCCACATTTTTCCAATTCTTCTTTATATGCTTTGATCATCCTTGGAGAAACTTCTAATTTGTTCGCTAACTCTTTTACGGAATATTTTTTACCACTTTCTAACAATCTTAACATTGTTAAGGTATTACCAACTTTTCCCATATTGCACCTAAAAAATTATTTTTTTAATTCTTTTACTGGGTCTTTACTTTTTTTAGTTAAATCTAATTTTTGTTTTAGAAAAACGGAAAAATTTCGATCGTTTACTGAATAAGAACAGGTATCACCAATTTTCTTTTTATAAACAGCACTTCCTAATGGACTATTGATGGAAACTTCTTGAACTTCGGAACTGATATTTCCATCGGATCCAACTAGCTTAAAAGTAATTTCTTCTTTATCATCTGGAGCATAAACCATATCTGCTAAAATAGTATCACCAATGTCAACTATCTCTTGATCATTGTGTTTTTCGATAATTACGATTCTACTTAAAGCTTCACGCATATCACGTAGTTTTCCACTTAAGCGCATATTAGTTCTTTCTATTTCCTCAAATTCTGGTGAATCCCAACCATCACCAGCACCAGCATCAAATGCTTCTCTTCTTCCTTTGTTGTTTTCTTCAATTGCTTTTTCTAATTCTTCAATCTCTTTTAGATATTCATCATAACCGCTTTGATCTAAATAAATCGGTTCCATATTTTTCATGGTTCCACCTCCTAAGATTTGTCTTATATGCTAACACACATCGTAGTAAAAATCAAGTATGGTTAATTTTAAACAACGTTTAAAATTAATAGTTTAGTCAGTAATTTTTTTTAGAATGGTTATATAAACGTCTGAATCGCCAACTGAATAGGATACTGATGTTCCAATCTTGGCTTTATATAATACTTTTCCTAAAGGGCTGTTTAAAGATATTTCGTTTGCCTCATTGTCCGTATTAGGTATATATTTTCCCGTTAATGTTACAACTTCATTTTCCATATCATCATCAGAATATTTAATATTTATATTAACTTTATCACCGATATTAACTAAATCTTCTTTTTTATCACTATCGTCAACAATTTTTAAGTATTGTTGTTTCGCTAATAAATCATCAATTCTACTTGCTATAGCTCTACTTTCTCTCATCGATTCTTCAAAGGCAAAATTATCATGCCATCCATCGCCAATGGCATCTTTATAAGCCTCACTACCTAATGATGAATTAGAAAGGCTTAATTCTTCTAATTTTTTTAATTCCTCAAAAAATTGCTTATAACCATTTTCATCTACTAATATTTCTTCCATTATAATTAACCTCAATAATATTTTATCATAGAAAATAGTTATTCACTAAACAATTTAATTGTTGGTTTGAAATTAGGTTCTTTGTCAAATAGTGTTGGTAGACAATAAATTTGATAAATGAATCTAATTATAGAGGATGATGAAAATCAT
>CANRPL010000051.1 GCA_947632495.1 uncultured Bacilli bacterium | reverse complement strand
ACGACTTATAGCACTAATCAATGTAAAAGATATTGCCGATAAATCTAAATTTGATGGTATTAAATCAACATTTTCTTCATGATGTAGTATAACCTCATCAGCTTTTACAGGTTCATCATTTATTGATTGTTCCATTAGATTAGCAAGAGTAGGTATATCATCTGTATCATAATATCCCATACAAGTTGTTAAATCTCCCTGTGGATCACAGTCAACTAATAAAACCTTTTTACCTAATTTAGATAATGCTACACCTAAATTAAATGTTGTAGTGGTCTTGCCAACTCCACCTTTTTGATTTGCTACTGCAATAACTTTGCAATTAGACATTTCTTGCCTCCTTTCTTTCTAAACTCTAGCTATACTTATAAATAATATGTATAGCTATGTATGGCAATAAAAAAGAACTGAATGTTTATTCAATTCCTGTTATGTATTGTTGATTAAAATATATATCATTTTTTAGTTACTTAATAGTGTGTCTGCCCCCTATATTAAGTGCAGAACTTTTATGAAAAATTGCTAATTTTTTGCTCTTTTTGAGATTTTTTATGATTATTAAATTTTGAGTTTTCCCTTATTTTATAAGGGTTTGTTGGCTTGTTACTTAATTGATTGTCAGTATCAATATGGAGTATCTTACCTGGTAGATAAAAATATTCACTATTGCGGTCAACACTTTCTTCTTTCAATCTTTCTTGAAAGCTTTTTTCATTTTCTACATCTTCATCAGCATCATATTTAACTAAATCATCAATTTTACTGTCAGCATATAAACGAACATTTATACCTTTTAAATAATATAGATCATCATCGATGTCAATAATTGTAAAAACAATATCATTATTATATGAATTACGTGTAACTAAATCGCCTATTTTCATTAAATCACCTAGTAAATTATATGAGGCAACTTATTATTTTATACTCATATATTATCTATAGGTGATGATATGAAATGGTGGCGACATCGTGGACTTTGGTATATCTTTAGTTTAATTTTCTTTATTATCATTTTCTATCAATTGATTATCACTTTTTTCATTGTAACCCGCTTTAATGTCTTTTTACTTTTCTTTTTCTTTTTTCTCTTTTTTATATCACTCTTTCGTATTATTTGGTAGTTAATAATTGATGAGTCAATTTTAAAAATGTTAATTTACGATTGACCTCATAGACATTATCTATCTCTGTATCGGTAAGTTCAACTTTTAATGGTATCGCAATAAGCGTATTAAATAGAAACTTTTCATCATCTTTTAAAGGATAGTTAGTATTATAAATATCTAGTAGTTCTTTCCAATCATATTCATTATAAGCTTTTTGATATAACTTATATAAGTCAAAAATAGGTAATCCGATTTTAGCATTATCCCAACTGATTAACTTATTATTGATGAAATGATCCAAAGATAAATTATTATGGATGATAGCGACTCTAACGCGATCACTTTTTTTAATATCTTCATACCACTTATCAATATTCCTATCAGCATACTTTAACATATCGTAAATATAACTAATGTTACGCGCTAATAAATAGTATGATGGAGGCCAATAGATAGTATTTTCAATCTCATTCATTAAATTATCATAAAAGGATGATACATCACTTATTTGACTTTTAATATCTTCATATATCTCTTTAATATCAAACTCACCTATTTTTTTATAATAGGTGGTTTTTTTATGAAGATTCGAAATGACATTAATGAGATCGATCATCTTCTGTTCAGATGGTATTTCAACTTCATCAATATATTCCATAATCTCATATCCTTCATCAATATCAAGATGTGGATAATAATCAAAATTACGATAATTTAAATATTGATAAATATTGGTCTTATTAGGCTTAATAACTACTCTAGCATTATTATCATCGACAATTAGACACTTTCCCTTTTTCTCATATCTAGTACCTGTAATATTATTACGTCTTAAAATATCATTAATCTTGGGCATAAGGAATAATTAACTTATCACCTATTTTAAGATCATTTAAAACATTATACTCTTTTAAAGTATCCATTGTTACATTATATTTTTCCATAATCGAATCAAGCGTATCACCATCACGCATAATACAAATACGATAAGTTACATATTCATTACTCTCTTCAAGTTGAGGCCTTATAGGTACATAAGTTTCTAAATCAGGATCATCATCGTCAATTAACTCACCTTTAGCTTCTACTTCTTCAATAAAATCACGTTCTTCTTTTCTTTCTTCTAAACCATCGACACTAATATCAACATTAATCACTAAATAATTGGAATCTTTTACTTCATAATAAAAATCGTCTATATCAACCATTGCCTGTGTCAGATCATATTCATCTTCAAGATAATTTAAATATGGTATCGTTATATTAAATTCATCTTGTTCAGCTTCTCTAATCAAGTATGAACCATTTAAAATAAACTCCCCTTTAATCGCACCATCCGTAATAGCTAAATTCTTATCGATAGCGATACTTAATATTTCATAAATATTATTTTTAAATAAGATTTCTTTTTTAAAAGAATATACTTTCTTCATTTTATCTCTCCTATCAATTAATATTATGAATACTTAATGATGAATATAACAAAAAAACTGCTTAAGCAGTTCTTTGATTATCTTGTTTTAGAGTTTTACGTAAACAATACTGTAAATTACGTTTTACTAACCCATAATGTTTAATATCTTGAGGACTAGTCGTATTAAGGTGTTCTTCAATTAAGCTCAAAACCATTCGTGAACGTTTCATAAATAAGGTATCATTCATAAGCTCTGGGCATTCACAAAAGATAGCGCATAAATTAGTAGTATAATCATTTTCTAATTCTGACATAGATGCAGCTTCACTCTCAAAATCTTCATCGGTAAACAGACTTGATTGTGCGATTAAAATATTAAAGTCAATAACATTATCAAACTTAATTCTTTCAAATAAGTTACGATAAAAAGGAATCGCTCCTAAAATAGATGTCATACTATAGTGTCGATGATAAGCTTGAGATACACCAAATTTTAGAATGTCACGGTCACTACACGTACTTAATAGCTCTAAAATATCATTGACGATAGAATAGACTTTTCCCTTGACACTAGGATTTTTTTCCGCATAGTCAAAACGTAAATATTGGATAAATGCTTTGACATTAGCTTTCATCTTTTCATCAAAAATATCATGGTATATTTCAACAATTCTTTTAAATGCCTCTACTAAATCAATATCATCTGGGCTTTCAATTGGTATGACATTACCAACTTCACTAAAAACTAATTCAAAATTTTCAGCAAAAAGTAAAGCTAGGAGTCCTTTAGTCAAGAAATATCGTATTATATCATCATTATCTTCAAACATAATGTCCTCCTAGCTACAAGACGCCATCAAATAATTATATATTTGTTTATAATCATTAACATAGATGAACTTTAATTTACTTTTTATCTCTTTTGGTAGTTCTTCGACATCGACTTCATTATCAGCCGGCATAATAATTGTCTTAATACCATTTTTAATTGCACCTAAACATTTTTCTTTAATACCACCGACCGCTAAAACATGGCCTCTTAAAGTTATCTCACCAGTCATAGCAACTTCTTCAGAAAAATTTACTTTTTTAAAGGCACTAATGATTGATGTTACTAAAGTAACACCGGCACTAGGTCCATCTTTACTAATTGATGTAGCTGGTAAATGAATATGAATATCGTTATTAACTAAATCGGCAAAATCAATTTCAAAGTAGTCAGCTGTCGACTTAATATAACTTAAAGCAATCGTCGCACTTTCTTTCATAATAGAACCTAATGATCCTGTCAAAGTTAAATTGCCCTTACCAGCATAATAATTAACTTCAATAGGCATTATCTCACCACCATATGGTGTATAAGATAAGGCACTGACAACACCCACTTGATGATAATTACCGACAATTGGTTTAAAACGACTACGTCCTAAATATTGATCGATATCATTTTTACTTAAATTAAGCTCTTTAGAATGTGATTTAGACATTACCATATTGGTGACAATCTTACGAAGAATAGTCGCTAAACAACGTTCTAATTCACGGACACCAGCCTCTTTAGTATAATTGCGGATAATATTGATAATAAAACGATTATCACATTTGACATTACTAATCGCATAATCTTGACATAATTTAGGAATAATATGTTTTTTAGCAATGTCACATTTTTCATATTCAGTATATTCCGATAATTGAATAACCTCTAAACGATCTAATAAAACATAAGGTATTTTTTCTATATCATTGGCCGTTAAAATAAACATAACATCAGAAATATCATAATCAATATCTAAATAATTATCGCGGAAATGATCATTTTGCGAACTATCTAATACCTCTAATAAAGCACTAATAGGATCGCCTTGAGTACCTTTTTCCATCTTATCAACTTCATCAATTAAAATAACCGGATTACTACTTTTAGTATTTTTTAAACTTTCAATAATACGTCCTGGATAAGCTCCTACATAAGTACGACGATGACCTCTAATTTCCGCCTCATCACTCATCCCACCAACCGCTATTTTAGCGAATTTACGGTTTAAACTATACGCAATACTTTTAGCTAACGTCGTCTTACCGACACCTGGAGGACCAACTAAACAGATAATTGGGCTCTTAATTCTTGGGCTTACTTCACAAACAGCTAAATACTCAATAATGCGCATTTTAACATCTTCTAAACCATAATGTGATTGATCAAGAGTACTTTTAATCATCTTTAAATCAGTATTATCTTTAGTCTTTATCTTCCAAGGTAAAGAAAGTAGACATTCAATATACTCTCTTACCATACCTAACTCTGATGAAGTATTTGGTAAAGCGGCATAACGATCAATTTCATATTCAAGACGTTCTTTAACAACACTATCAGCTTGAAGTTTAGCGACACGTTTACGAAGCTCAAAGATTTCAGAATCCTTTAAATCAACATCACCTAGTTCAGCTTTAATTAATTGTAATTTTTCCTTTAAAATATATTCTTTTTGATTTTTATCAAGTTCTTCTTGAACTAAAAGGTCAAGACGAGATTCAATTTCATAAGACTCTTCATCTTTATATATATCTTCTAAAACCATCTTGGTCCTTTTTAAGGGATCAGGACAACCAATATATTGTAGCTTTCGATCTAATCCAACTTGAAGATGATTGACAATAATATCGGTTAAGACATCTAAACTTTTAGAATCTTCAATTTGGGAGATAACACTATTACTAATATAAGGAACAACCTTAATATAGTGTTCAATCTCTTTTTTTAGCTTTCGGCAAACAGCTATGTTTAATTCATCTTCAATCGCTACAGCATCAACTTGGGATACTTTAGCAGTTAAACCATCATCTTTCTTTAAATAATTATTAACGATTGCTCTACTTACACCTAGTAGAACAACACGCGTATTACCATTAGGTAATTCAATACGACTTTTAATTGTCGCAATAACACCCATCATTGGTAAATCTTCAATGACAAGTTTCTCTTCTAGATGATTAGTCTGTGTTGCGACAAATACTTTATTATTATAATATAGCAAAGCATCATCAAGAAGGCGTTTACTATTTTTATCGTTAAACTCAATACGCAGTTCATTGTGTGGAAGTAAAATAATTTCTTTAAGAATAATAGCAGGTAAATCTGTATTCGTCATTATGACACCTCCAACATCAAATATTGGTTTTTATTATAGTACAATTTAATATCTTTGTAAACCGAAATGGTCAAAAAAAAACATGATTTTTTTATCATGTTTAAAGCCTTTAAATTATTGTACTTTTTTGTCCTTACGACACAAGTTTTTTAATTTACAATCATCACAAAGTGGATTGATAGCTTTACAATAATAGCGTCCAAATAATACCATTTGATGATGAAGACGCGCTAACTCATCACGATTAAACTTACGATTTAACTTCTTTTCGATAGTTAAAACATCATCATCTATTTTAGCCAGCTTTAATCTTTTACTAACACGGGATACGTGGGTATCAACCGCTATGCAAGGTTCATTATAAAGATTAGCTAAAACAACATTAGCGGTCTTATGTCCAACACCAGGAAGATGTTCTAAATATTCACGGTCATAAGGAACAATACCATCAGCCTCATCAATAAGAGATTGAGCGATTAATTTAACATTAGTAGCTTTTCTTTGAAAAGTACCAATAGGCCGAATAATATCGATAATATCTGTTACGGTGGCGTCTGCTAAAGCCTGAAGTGTGGGATACTTACTAAATAATTTAGCTGTTACCATATTTACTCTTTTATCAGTTGTTTGAGCACTTAACATAACCGCAATTAATAATTCATAATCTTTTGTATAATTAAGTTCACAGCGGGGATTAGGAAAAAGTTCATTTAAATATTCAGTTATTTGATTTGTCATTTAACCAATCATAATCAAATAGTTCAGTTTTACTATTTTTCGCCTTTTTAAAGGCACGACGATTCTTTTCCACATCCTCTTTAGTCTTAATACCCTTCTTCTGCCATTCATATAAAATACGGTCAATATAGCGAAAATTAGATACACCATTATAAACAGCTTCCTTTAAGGCACAAATAATTAGTTCAGTTGAATAATCTAAATCAGTCCATCCGTTGATAATTTCATACTCCATACTAGTTAAACCACGACCTAGTTCTTTTTCAAAGACACTATATAGGCCATTATCAGTCTTACTCTTATCTTTCTTCATAATAATAAAAGCTAACTTTTCATATAGTAAATCTAAATTAATAACTTCGCTACGAACATTATTTATCTTAACCACATCGACACTAATAATGCCTTTTTCGGTTAAATTATTGATGATGTTAAGTACATCATTCATTTTAATATCTAAATATTTACCTATCTCTTTAGGATTATAGGTTGGATTATCCATATTAAGTAAATAGATTAGAACAATCAACTCTAAATCAGTAAGATTTAACTTTTTATAGTTAGCTAGAAGAAGATCTGGTAGATGTAAACTACGCGCTTTTAAAACTTCGATTATCTGTTCCATGATATCACCACCAATATTAATTAAATTATACTCTAAAAAGTATTTTACGGCAATTATTTAACCAATTGATCAACTTGATAATGATCAGCAAGCGTTATAACCGTATAATTATCCGTCGTAAGACGATATTTATCAATCCATAAAGTAGATAGATAATTGATATAAGAATCACTTAAATTATTACGATAAAAAACAGCTTCTACCTTTTCATCAACTAAAATATCTTTTTGCGTAATAATACTATAATGACAATCTTCACTATGGTTAATACAAATCTTTTTACCTTTATATAAAATGGTATCTTTCGTCAATATAACATCATTAAAAGATACTTTGTTAGTTATTACCTTTCCATCATAATTATAATTCTGATTCATATAAACTTCGGATAATTTATCGGTAAAAACTTTAATATTCTTCTTTAGTTTTTTATCATTTGTGTAATCAATTAAAAAGAGAATATATTCATCATTACATTTCAATAATAAAGATGTACTAGTATCAAGAGTAATAACAATAACGGCTAGTTCATCATTATCTAAAGCAATATCCACTCTATCTAAATTGTTATCTTTTATTTTAGCATAAGCAATGCAAAAATTAAAGACTAAAAGAACAATAATAACAACTATCTTACGCATACTTCACCCATTAAAGGGTATGCTTTAAGTTTTCTAAATAAGACACAATCGCATCTTTTTGATTAGGTAAAGATCCATTTAAAATTGCTTCTTCGAGTAAGCGATATAGTCTTCCTACCTTTTGATTAGGATAAAGTTTTATTAGTTCAATAACAGTAATATTTATATCCTGACGCTTTTTGATTGGTAATTTGTGATACTGATCTAATAGACTAGTATCTATTAATTGACTAGCGAGTGAAGTAACATATAAACCGGCATTATATAAATCATATGGTGAGAAAGAAGAAGCTAATAAGGCACTTAAACTACGAGCTATTTTTACTTCATAATGTGTGAATAAATAATGCCAATTAGGATTAATAGTATACCACGTAAGGAAGTCATCATTATAATATTTTATATCATCTAACTCTAGTTCTAATTCTTCACTTAAATTATAAGTATTTAGTATATCTAAACGTTTCCATTTAATTAAATAGCTAATTTCTTCCTTTTTACGTTCATAGGATAATTCCTTTAACAGGTGTTTATGTTTTTGAATACCATGTTCTAATGCTGGATCAAGTTTAAAATTAAGATAAGCACTAAACCGAAGCGCTCTTAAAATACGTAAGGGATCTTCCTTTAGTTTATTATCTACATCACCAACACATCTTATGATTTTACTGTCTAAATCTCGTCTTCCATTTAAAAGATCAATAATCTTTCCTTCTTGGTCCATACAAATGGTATTAATGGTAAAATCACGGCGATAAAGGTCTTCTTTTAAACTATCTATAAAAAGATATTGAATAGGTTTACGTTTATGATACTTAAGCTCTTTTCTATAAGTTGTTATTTCAACTTTAAACGTATTAAATAAAAGCGTAATCGTCCCATAATGTTGAATAAGTTTATAAGATGAAAACAATTCTCTTAATACATCCGGATGAGCATTGGTACATAAGTCATAATCATTACTATCAATTTTTAGTAAATAATCGCGTACATAACCACCAACAATATAACAATCATAACCATTTAAAAGAATTTTCTGCATAATTTCTTTAACAAATGTATGAATCATAATACCTCCTATAAACAAAAAATATGTTCGCTAGGAACATATTTTTATTGATTCTCAGCAATAATTTTAGCTAGATTATCCTTTAAATCACTATTAAACTTTGTTATTAAAGTTTTTAATAATTCTTCATCTTCTACTTTCTTTAATACATCATTTTCATATTTACATAATTTATAATCTTTATATGTATCAGTATCTAATAAATAAACATAGTTAGCTTCTTGATACATTATTGATGATACAACAACGTATTCTTTATTATTTGATAAATTTAATAATTCACCTTGTTCAAGCATACTTACTACCCCTTCTATCTAGTACGAACACCAATACTATCATCAATAATATCAGTATCTTCCATAATGACATCAGCATCTAAAAATTCTTCACCATCAATAATGTCACCATCGATTACTTCCCCATCAATTACTTCTTCACTATCAGAATCTGTAGTTGGAGGTGCTGGTGGAGCTGGTGGATTTGGTATATCATCACCTGCTTCACGTACTCTAGTTCTAATTTCTTCATTTAATCTTGATACTTCAGTATCATCAAAAGTATCAGAAAATTTAAAGGTAGCAATTAAACTGGTAACAATAGAACCAAAATAAGCTGTTAAACTACCTAATTTAGCTAAAATCGGAGCAATGGTAGCGTTTCCTGTACGGAATTTTTGAAAAGCTGCAGCACATTCAGTTATAACAGAAATAGGTCCGTGTTTTAGGATAAAAGTCATATACATACATGAAACAATACCAACACCTAAAACAATGCCCCATAATACACGTTTACGTTCCGAAGCTGTTTTAGCACGACGACGGCGAACAACACGTAACTCTCCTTCTTCTGGAGTTGGAGGGGCAGCCACTGGTAGTGGCTCTTCAGCACTAACTACAACTTCAGCTTCGTCCTCTTCTTCGACTTCTTCAGTACTAGTAGTAGGCTGCGCTGATGATTGATGAAGGACTTTCTCATAGAACTCTTCACTAGTCATACCTAATCTTTTAAAGAAATTATCTGTTAAAATGATACTTCTAGAGAAAACAGCTAGACGAAGTAATTCATTAATTTCATCATACTCTTCTCGTTCCAATAGATGCGTTATTTTAGTTTGAAAATCAATAACAACGAATGGCGCTATACCAGAATTATAATATTCACATACACGGTGGAAAGTCTTTTCAGAAACTCTCATCTTTGTAGCAGTCATGGCAAAAATTTTAGTTTCATTATCTCTTTCTAAAGCACTTAAAATTTTACCAATTTTACCTATTTCTTTGTTATTTGTATCAACTAATTCAAGTTTTAAGAAACGTTCCCAGAACATATCAGCCATTAATTCTTCGACACCACGCCATACATCTGGTTCAACATTATTACGAATATAAGCTAACTCGTTAATAAATTCTTGAGGTTCTAATTCATCATAAGACGCTGTCATATTTTCAGCAATCTCTGAAGCATTCATCTTTTTTAATTTAGCGATAGGATCGGGTTCGGGTTTAGGGGGTTCTGTT
>CANRPL010000050.1 GCA_947632495.1 uncultured Bacilli bacterium | reverse complement strand
AGCTCTGCTGGAAGATGCTTTTGATAATAATCAAGAGCCCAGTCAACTCCAGCATCATAGCCATAAAAAAGTGATAACTCTGTTTCATTTAAACGAAAAGATGATACAAAGCGTTGCATACGATATGATGGGATGGAAAGTGCATACTTAATAATTTCCTCGCGTGACAGATAACGTAAGACATCTAAATCAGAAGCACTATAAAGATCATAATAACCCCCATAGTCATCATAACCTTCAACAATCGTTCCATAACCTCTAACCTCGGCAATTAACACATCACCAACATCATTTTCAACCTTGCCATAACGAATGGTATCCTCTAAACGACTAGCAAAGTGAATACCATTACCAGTAACACCAAAACTTATCTCGCCCGAAACATGATAACTACCTATGGGCATGACCATCCCATGGACATTAGTGCCATCAGGTGCAAAAGCTTTATATCCTCTTATTTCCATAATATCCCCCACATTTATATTATAACATAGATACTCAATGTTTTAATATTCGTAAAGTATTTAAAATCGTAATAATAGTTACACCAACATCAGCAAAAACTGCTTGCCACATGGTACTAAAACCTAAAACACTAAACGTCAATACTAGCATTTTAACAATAAGCGCAAATAAAAGATTCTCCTTAATAATCTTATTAGTAAAATAAGCTGCATCAAGAGCCGTATTAATTTTAAGTAAATCATCATTCATGATGACAATATCACTCGTCTCAATAGCTGCACTACTACCACTTAACCCCAAAGAAATGCCAACATCGGCACGAGCTAATACAGGCGCATCATTGACCCCATCGCCAACAAAAGCTACTTTATTACCATTACTTATTTTTTCCTCTAATTTCTTGTACTTATCATTTGGTAACATTTCACCATAAAATTCACTGATACCTAAACTTTGAGCGACATTACGAGCTATGTCAACGTTATCTCCTGTAAACAGACTAACTTTAAGTCCACGCTTATGTAAAGAAGAAATTAACTTACTAGCGCTACCTTTAATTTGGTCATTTAAAGTAACATATCCCAAAATTATGTCATCGACACTTACATAAACATGTGTTCCAGCAAGCTCTTTTTTATAATAGGAAACTAATTTAGCATTACCTACTTTAACTAATTTATTGTTAATGCGATAACTAATACCAAAACCAGCAATCTCTTTATAATCGCTCACATCTTGCGTAATGACGTCTTTTTTATCACAATAATAATCTAAAATAGCTAAAGCAATGGGATGGTTAGATAGACGTTCTCCAAGAATTAAATAATTGACAAAGTCATCCTCATTACCTGATAAGATGGTGCTAGAAGTAATAGTAAAATGCCCATTTGTAAGGGTACCCGTCTTATCAAAGACAAACTCATTTACATCTTTAATAGCATCTAAATAATTACTTCCTTTAACTAAAATACCTTTTTTAGATAAAAAACCAATCCCTGAAAAATAACTTAAAGGTACAGAAATAACAATTGCACATGGACAAGCAATAACTAAAAAGGATAAAGCACGATAAATACTTGTATTAAAAGAAACCTTACCTAAATATGGTAAAACAATCGCTACCAAAATAGCTAATCCGATTACAACAGGTGTGTATATTTTAGAAAGTTTACTGATAAACGTCTCGGTTTTTGCCTTACGATCCGAAGCCTCCTCAACCATCTTTAAAACTTTACTAACCATACTATCATCATAATTAGCTTTAACCTTAATTTTTAATAAGCCATTTTGATTTATAGAACCGGATAATACTTCCATATTCTCTTCTACTTCGACAAGCTTACTTTCACCTGTCAAAGAAGAAGTATCTAAACTACTTTTACCCTCTAAAATAACACCATCCAAAGGAACCTTCTCCCCAGCCTTAACGACGATAACATCACCAATTTTTACTTCCTCTGGACTAACTTTTCGTCCATCTTCTAAATTAGCATAGTCAGGTTTAATGTCTAATAAATGAGAAATAGAATTCCTACTATGATTAATGGCTAAATTTTCTAAAATCTTACCTATTTCATATAAAATTAAAACCATTGCTCCTTCCATATACTCACCAATAACATAAGCTCCAATAGTAGAAATGGTAATCAAAAAATTCTCATTAATCGTAAAATGTAACAGTTGCTTAATAGCATTAAATAAAACACGCATTACTAAAATAACATAAACTAAAATAATTACCATCTTATCATAAAGAGCGTTATCAACAAAATAAGTTGAAAGTAAAAGAGCAACAGCTACTATAATACGTAGAACATTAACCAGCATTGAACTAGCCTGTTTCTTATCATCATTTAAAAGGTACGCTTCTGGTTCAATCCCACTGATAATTTGGTTAACTTTTCTAACAATATTAGATGTATAATCTGTCTCAAAAGATATTTTCGAAGTTGAAAAGTTAACTGACACATTATGGAAATGAGGGTGATTATTTAAGTGTTCTTGAATCTTATTCGCACAATCAGCACAATCCAAACCGACAATATTATATTTACATTTCTTCAAGATGCTCACATCCCTTTTGAAAAATTTCATAAACATGGTCATCATCCAATGAATAATAAACGGTTTTCCCATCTTTACGATATTTAACTAATTTAGCTTGCTTCAATAGACGTAACTGATGCGAAACAGCAGACACCGTCGAATTAATTACATTAGCTAAATCGCATACACATAATTCACTTTGTAAAAGTGCACAAATAATTTTCATACGAGTTGAATCACCAAATACTTTAAATAATTCTGCCAAATCAATAATATGATCATCATCCAGCATATGCTTTTTTACCTTTTCAACAACTTCAACATGAATAACATTATTTTCACATACATCTTCCATATGATCACTCCTTATTTGAATAATTGTTCACATATTAAATTATATTCACATTACTATTATTTGTCAACTGAAAAAAAATATTTGACAAAAAGAATATAAAAGCGTAATTTTAAGATAGAGGCGAAGCGAATGAAACGAAGTGCAGGAATATTAGTATATAAAAAAAATAAAGATACAAATTATGTTTTTCTAGCACACATGGGCGGACCATATTGGCAAGGAATTGATATTGGTGCTTGGTCAATACCCAAAGGTGAAATAGATAAAGGAGAATCTGTTATTGAATGCGCTAAAAGAGAATTTAATGAAGAAACTGGTTTGACAGTAGATAACCGATTGACATATTTAGGTAGCCATAAAGTGAGTCATCGAAAACTAGTAATAATTTTCATAGTTGAGCAAGAGCTTGATAACTCAAATTTCAAAAGTAATTTTTTTGAAAAAGAACACCCAAAAGGTTCTGGAGTAATAAAAAGTTTCCCAGAAATGGATAAAGCAGAGTGGATAGAATTAAATCATGCCAAAAAAATCATTAATCCAAAACAGCTACCTTTTCTTGAAAAACTTGAAAGATACATAAAAAAGATGCCAAAATGACATCTTAAATTGTATATTCTATTTAATAATCTATATAACAGCCACATAATAAGATAAACCAATTATAGAATATATCTATGGTAAGCATAACATAAAAAAGCTTTAAAAAAAATAAAAAAGCAATAATATTAAACACTACTTGACACACAAAATGTAAAAGGCTATAGGAAAACGCAACCTATAGTCTTTTTATCTTCTCTGCCTCTTCCTTTTTACTATCAACAAAAGACATTAAAAAGGAAACACAATCATCACTAACGTAAATACCAGCATCTCTTGATGGAGCGTACATTTTAATTATCGAATCAAAATCACTTTCACATAAGACATTTAAAACACGGCTTACCTCTTCAGGATAATCAATCATCAATTCAGCCATATTTAAATCTACATCTTCAAATTGAGTAGGATTATTTTTAAAATCCACATCACTATATGGTATAGCTGGTATCCATAATCGTGGATACTCACTATCAATATATCCATCTTTGGTTATACCGAATGAAGATTCACTATCTATCAATTTAGCTAAATGAGGACTAGGTACTTTGTCCAATTGATCAGTATCATTAAATGGATACTCAAAAAGCAAATTGCGGGGATTGCGATCTAATTGTTGTGTAAACCAATCAATTACGTAAGTCGCGATAATTTGGTCTTTAACTGCATCATAATTATCGATGCCATACATACAAAGCTTTTCAAGAAGAACCTTTATTGTAAATGAGCCATATCGACGTGGAAAATCATAAAATAAATTATGAAAATTAGCTAAATCGCAATAAGCAAACTTTGAACTTTGAATATTAGGCGATAATAAACCTAAACTTTCATAACCCCTATGCTGTAAAATAGCGGGTTTGTAATCAGCCGTAGCTATACCAAAAGAATTTCCTACCTTCGTGATAACATCCCTAGATAAAAGTTCCCCAATAATACGGCAATCTTCTCTTCTTTTAAAATAATGAACAAAATTATCAACAATGAACCAATCAGGTTTTTCGTGATAAAGTTCAGAATCAATCATTACACTTTTTTTGACTTGACGAAAAGATAAACGAGCAAGATTCGTCTCTCTTCTAATATATTTTTTATTAACTTTTAAATCGTAAATCATTGTATCACCTTAAACTAACTGTAATAGTTTTTCTTTCTCTTCATTTTTCTGTTCGGCAATACCTTTTAAATAACTTAAAGTTTCATCAGGTAAAATAATCCCCTCATCACGCGTGACAAAATCATCTAACACTTTATCAGCATCCAAAGAACAAACCCAATCTAAAGCCTCCTGGGTAAGTTCAGGATAATCAATTAATAACGACATTATATTTGCATCTAAACCTTCAATAAGGTAAGGATTATCTTTAAAACTCAAGTCTTCATAAGGTATAGCTGGTATCCATTGCTTTAATACTTCATCATCAAAAATACCGCTTCTATTAATACCAAAGGCCTGTTCGCGATCAAACAAAGGCCCTAAATCTAACTGATTAGTTTCTTTATCTAAACAAAAATTATTATTACGTGGATTACCATCCATTTGATGAGTGTACCAGTCAAAAACATAACGCCTAATAATTTTTCTTATCAATATGTAACATATTGCTGGATCATAATGGTAAGCAAAAGTTTCAAATATTTTCTTTAAGGTATAGCTATTATAAGTTTTAGGAAAAGATGGAAGCAACTTATACAACTCACATAAATCATAATACTGATACTTATCGCGATCTTGAAAATTTGGTGATATAAGCCCAGTGCAACCATTTAAAACAGCTACTGAATATTTTGCAGAATTCTCATTTAAAGCTTCAGCATAAGCCTGTGAAAGGCACTCCCCAGCCAATCGGGCATCAGATCTTTCCTTAAAAAAATGTGCGGTAGAATCAATAAAATACCATGAATCTTTCTCAACAAGCAGAGCTTCATCAATATCTACAATTGAATGTACTGTTTCTCTACTTAATTTACCAAGAGATTCATACTTTTTTATTTTTCGAGAATTTAACTTAATATGATATGTCACACTGCCACCCCCTTTTTTCAAGCAACTATATTAACATATTTTAGAAAAAAGTCAAATTAATATTTTTGACTTATAAATATATGTATGGTAAACTATAAACGATACTGGAGTGATAGTATGATAAAATATACTAGATATAATCGACCGTAAATAAGATTTTAAGGCTCAAAACTATAAAATACTTGTTTAGAAAGGATTATTATGACAAAAGAAAAATTAGTACAAGATATAACAGCACGTGATGTTGATTTTGCCCAATGGTATACCGATGTCGTTAAAGAAGCTGAACTATGCGATTATACATCAGTTAAAGGTTGTTTAATTTATCAACCAAACGGATATGCTATATGGGAAAACATCCAAAGTGCTTTAGACAAAAGATTTAAAGAAACAGGCGTAGAAAACGTCTATTTACCTATGTTGATACCAGAAAGTCTTCTTCAAAAAGAAAAAGATCATGTTGAAGGATTCGCTCCTGAAGTAGCTTGGGTAACTAAAGGTGGTAATGAAGAACTAGAAGAAAAATTATGCGTCCGCCCTACGTCCGAAACGTTATTTTGTGACCACTGGTCAAAAGTTGTAAAATCATATCGTGACCTACCAAAGCTTTATAACCAATGGTGTTCTGTTCTTCGTTGGGAAAAAACCACAAGGCCTTTTTTAAGATCAAGAGAATTTTTGTGGCAAGAAGGTCATACCCTTCATGCTAGTGCTAAAGAAGCTGAGGAACGAACTAAAATGATGTTAAAAGTATATTATGACTTTGTAACTGAGGATTTAGCTGTTCCACTTATTTGTGGGCGCAAAACAGAAAGTGAAAAATTTGCTGGTGCGAAAGACACTTACACAATAGAAGCCATGATGCATGACGGCAAAGCTCTACAGTCAGGCACTAGTCACTTCTTTGGTGATGGCTTTGCTGACGCCTATAACATTAAATTTTTAAATAAAAGCAATGAACTAGAAGTTCCAAATGAAACATCATGGGGATTATCAACAAGAATTATTGGTGCAATAATTATGGTTCATGGCGATGACAGTGGTCTTGTTCTTCCTCCACGTATAGCACCAACGCAAGTAATGATTATTCCAATTGCACAACATAAGGAAGGCGTTACCGAAAAAGCTGAAGAAATTTATAACAAATTGAAACAAACAAACATTAGATGTAAAATTGATTGTTCCGATAAAACACCTGGCTGGAAATTTAGCGAACAAGAAATACAAGGAATTCCTGCACGTATTGAAATTGGTCCTAAAGACATAGAAAATAATCAAGCTGTTGTAGTTCGTCGTGATACAAGAGAAAAAATAATTATTAGTATTGATGAATTATGTCAAAAAATTCCAACAATATTGGAAACAATGCAACAAGATATGTATGATAGAGCAAAGAAATTCATGGATGAACATATTTATGCAGCAACAACAAAAGAAGATATGATAGATATATTCACAAACAAAATTGGTTTTGCTAAAGCAATGTGGTGTGGAAGCAAAGAATGTGAAGAAGAAATCAAATCTTTAACGGGTGGTGCATCTAGTAGATGTATACCATTTGAAGAAGAAAAATTAAGTGATAGCTGTGTATTTTGTGGAAAGCCAGCAAAGCATATGGTTTATTGGGGAAAATCTTATTAGATTTTCCTTTTTCTAAACAAAAAAAGTTGAATTTATGATGTCTCCTAATTGGGGGTTCACATCATTATGTTCAACTTTTTATTTATGTACAACTAAATTATCCAATGAATCGTCAGATTCTTCACTAGCAAAAGTAACAGCGGTTAAACGTTGTTTATTTTCTTCTAAATGCTTCTGCAATTCTAAAAATAAATCATACTCTTCTTTACTTGTCCACCATGTGCCATTAGGTGCTAAAAATAGATTCAAATTTTGATCTTTTTGTTCATTTTTTGTATTATCCATATACATCCACTCACTTTTTAACAATATAACACAATTACTACTAAATTTCAACCTTTTATAAATTAACTATCCACAAGAAAAAGGAATTAATGACTAAAACAATAATAATATCTATGAGGTGTTTTAATGTTAGAAGACAAAAAAGAGTTAACAAAAAAATTTGAACAAATAAAAGAACAAGGATGGATTAAAAGTATGCGAAAAGGTGCAGCAGGTATTGGATATACTTTTGAAAGCTTGTTAGGAAAGCCAGAAGAAAATTTTAATATACCCGATTTTGGAACAATCGAAATAAAGACGCACAATAAAAATAGTCCAACAATGATAAAACTGTTCTGTGCAACACCAGACGGAGATGGATTGTTCGCTATTAAAATATTGCGTGAGAAATTTGGATATCAAAGTAAAAATAATCCACATAATTTAATATTTAGAGGCACAATCAATGCGGCCTATCCATCTAAAATAAGTTCACATTATCTTTTTAAAATTAAAGTCAATTATGAAAAGCAAAAAGTTAAGTTGGTAATATTAGATTTAAATTACAAATTAGTATATGATGGAATATCATGGAGTTTTGATATGTTAAAAGAAAAACTATACCGCAAAATGGAATATTTAGCCATTGTAAGTGCCGATCGAACGTATGAAGCAAAACAAGTATATTTCAAATATGAGAAAATAAATTTTTACAAGTTAAAAAGTTTTAATACTTTTATTAATCTCATAAATAATGGTTTAATTAGTATAATTTTTACCATAGGGACTTATAAAAATGGACGACACAAAGGAGAAATACATGATCATGGTACACAATTTGCTATCAAGGAAAAAGATATTACAAAGCTTTACGATGAAATTTTAGATTAAAGCATATGTGGCCTATTTATTTAATCATATCTAAATTTATTTACCTGTATTGGGGCCTAGGGATTGCTACAAATATAAAGAAAAAGACTTCTTACGAAGTCTTAAAACACAAATGGTCGGGAAAACAGGATTTGAACCTGCAACCCCTAGGTCCCAAACCTAGTGCTCTACCAAATTGAGCCATTTCCCGAAGTGGTGCGCCCAGGAGGAGTCGAACCCCCAACCTTTTGATCCGTAGTCAAACACTCTATCCAATTGAGCTATGAGCGCATTGCTTTAATCAATACAAAATTGATTATAGCATAAAACACTTTAAAGTGCAACCTTTTTTTTAATTATCTGTAAATAGTTCTAATGACACCTCTTGATATTCATTGTCTTTAGAAAATTTAGGAATAGTATCATTTAAAGCTGATAAAACCTCATCAGAAATTTCATCGTTTGACATTAAAACAAACCCTATAGAATCAGTATCGCTTAATTTTGATAAAGCAATGTAATAATTCCTTTTATTAGAATCTATAGCCTTATAAACAACGTACTCGACATTATTATCTACCTTTAATCCATATTCCGTAACCTGAAATCCTTTTTTTATTAAATAGCTACGATAAGTATTACGAGTTTTGGCAGTTCTTAAATTTATATAATTTGAACCTAAACCTATGAAAATATTGGCATCATAGCCTGAAATAGAAGTAACTATTCCATTATTATCAAATTTGAAATTGTCTAAAGAGAAATTATATCCATTAAAAGATAATGGAGATTCTTTTTTTGCATCTTCTAATTTAGAATTCAACATTTCATTGTCATCTTTTAATTGGTTTATTTCGTCATCTAGTTTGTTAATTTTTTCTTCTTTCTCATTACTAGAAACGTATAATAAAGCAACTCCAACCAAACTTCCAATTAATAAAATTAAGGCAATAATAAGTCCGGCAATTAGACACTTATTATTTTTTTTAGGTTGATTTTGATATGGAATAGGTGAAGGCATATCATTCACATTCTCTATTAAATTAATTTTATTCACTTGATTATCAGCATCTGTAGTTCTTTCATTATTGCTCTTACCAAGCATCTTTTCAACAGAAGGTGTAGTTCCAAAAGAATCATCAACTGCTAATAAATCCAATTTTGGTGAATTATGATTATCAGTATCGTTATTTTCATTTATGTAACTATCTAATGCAGCTTTACTTTCGACACTAGATAAGCTTCCTAGTTCTATACTATTATCAGTGCTTTCCTCTAAATCGTCCGCATCGCCATTTAACCCAAAAATATTTGGCACACTCATATGATTATCACTTGAAATAATTGGTTTTTCATCAAGTTTTGGCTCATTCATTTCTTTTAATATATTTTCAACCTGTTTTGATGAATCAGATGCCAATGGTATCGCATCCATTGATCCTGGTAAGATTGTAACCTCCATAGTTGGTGACTTTTCATTTTCTTCTTCTGCTACTGTCTCTTCTGCTTCGCTATCACTTATAGATGTATCAATTTTAGAGAAGTCAAATGGATTAAATGCAACCGTCTCGCCACTTAAATTATCTTTTTGCTCGTTTTCCAATAAAATAGCTTTATCACTTTGAACCTGATTTAGTACTTCTTCTTTTGTCTGTTTTTCTTCATTTTTTTCATCAATTATCAACTTATTATTATTTTGAGTGTCCTCGTTATTACTTACATTTTTCTCATCTTTAACTAGAGATATTTTAGTAATATCAATATTATCAGTTAACTCTATATCTTTATTATTTCCTTCATTATTCTCTTCTACTTTATTTTCACTAATATTGTTAGATTCATTGTTAGTATCTTCTCTATTAACAGGGGTGCCGCAAATACGACAAAAACGAGAATCTGAAGAAATTTCAGCACCACAACTTGAACATTTCATATAATCACCAATCCCTTTAATGATGTTATGCTATTCTACCAACATCTTTATTTTACTTCATATAATAATATAACATTTTATTAAAAAACTTACAAGTTATTAAACTAGTAATTTTACAATAAAAAACTCGGGATACCGAGTTATTACTAAAAATGGTGGTTCCAGGTAGAATCGAACTACCGACACGAGGATTTTCAGTCCTCTGCTCTACCGACTGAGCTATGAA
>CANRPL010000049.1 GCA_947632495.1 uncultured Bacilli bacterium | reverse complement strand
TCTAGAGATGATTCTTTTTTTTGCAATAAAAATCCCCAAAGGTCATTTTGATATACTTTTCATAATCCTTTGGGGTCGATAAAATAACTGCCTATTTTTTATATTCTTTCTTTACTTAAAGATAACCATCGTTCTTTAGTAAGAAGATACGAATAATCTTCTACAGGTTCATTTAAAAATGTATATTGAATCATTTTGGTTTTATCTTGTCTAACAAAGCCTAGTTTTTCCATTATAGTCCATGAAGCAGGATTTACAATAGCTGCTCCCGTTCTAATTTCTTTTATATCTACTTGGGTAAACATATAATCAACCATAGCAATTGCCGCTTCCGTAGCATAACCTTTTCCTTGAAAAGCAGGATCTATTAACCAGCCTACACCCCTTATACTGGGATCTGTAATACTAGAATCTTCATCATTAGCTTCATGACATGAAATTCTTCCTATACATTCACCTGTATCTTTAAGAAAAATGCTCCATTTAAAGATGTTAGAATCATTTGCATGTTTCATATCCATCTTATAATATTCTTCTTGCTTATTCCAATCTAATAATTTTTCTTTAAACTTGGGAGGTACTGTTAAAAAGTATCGGTTTACTTCTGGTATCATTAAAATTTCCCATAATCTTTTTTGCTCTTGCATAGTCTGTGCTTTCAGCAACAATCTCGCAGTTTCTATTTGTTTACTACCTAAATAGTTCATTTGTCGAATCACCTCTAATCGTATTATAACATAACGTTTATTAATGTTGTAGATAACTAAATCTTTAACTCTACCAATTAATTTTAACCATTATATTTTTTGTGATTTAATAATATTTTATTACTTCTTATTAAAAAAATCCCATAGATATCTCGGTATATTTACCAAATATCTATAGGACTATTAATTATTTTTTTACTAATACCTTTTTTAAGATTCGCTCTCCATTTTTAGCGCCGGTTCCTAACGCTGATATTTCAACACCTGTTTCACTTTCAAGCCAATCAAAATATTCTCTTAAATATCTATTAAAATAAAAATCATCAAAGTTACCAGTCTCACCCTTATAATCTAATCCCAAATGTTGAAAAAAGTTTAAGTATAAACCAGATGGTGTATTAATACGACAATTTGACTTAAGTTTAGCAATATCTAAATCAAACACCCTTCTTTCCATTCTAGTAACTGTCGTCTGTTCCGATTGATCAAATATGGTATTAGGTGAACAATCTTCGTCGAACATTTCTAGCTCTAAAAAGCGAGATTCATAATCGCTAAAGCCTTTGGCTTTGTATACTAATCGTTCTAACTCTAATATTTGTAATATCGTTAATTCATTCAATTTTATATTTCTAAAGTCATTACCGAATAATTGTTTTAGATATATTTCAGGACACTGACTAATTAATTTTTTGACCCGATTTAAATTTATTTTATAAGGTAAACATTCTACATCGCCTTTAACTGGATAACTTCCATACATAGATGCTAAATTAATTTGTGTCCACGTAAGTTCTTCACCTTGACCATAATCACCGGTATAGATAAATTCTCCCGTTTTCGTAATGTTACTTATTCTAATTGGAAAAGGACGTATTACCATAATTGTTTGAAGTAGTCTTTCAGCAGATATTCCTGAATCAGCTAGTAATTGAGAAGTTGAAATATTCCTACTTGTAACATATGGATAATTACCGCTATGATTCAAATCTAAATCACAACCTTGAGAACCTTCTAACATCACATATTCATCAGAATTATCAAGATGGCTATATAACCTTTCTAGCCATTCTTCATTAGAACAAACAACAGCATTTTTGAAAGTCTTAAAAAATTCTAGTTTTTTATCTCTTATAACTTTTTCTTGCGTTACGGCTCCACACCCTTTAAATGTCGACCCACTTTTAATATGTTCTCTTTCATATTGTTTGTGTCTTTCTTCAATTAAAGGAACTAGTTCATGAATATATATTTTTCTATCTCCTAAATATTTTTTAACTTGCTCATATTCTTGTTTAAAGACTTCCATGTCAATTGCAGAACCTGGTCCAATAAATAGTTCCGTGTTAGGATTAACAGCTGATACAGGTA
Organism: uncultured Bacilli bacterium; assembly: GCA_947632495.1. GTDB lineage: Bacteria > Bacillota_I > Bacilli_A > RF39 > UBA660 > UBA5578. The sequence goes on along the minus strand of CANRPL010000049.1, from coordinate 8,793 downwards.
TATTTCTAAAAATCGTAGCATTCCCTTTTTCATCCACAAAAGTATGTCCTGCATTGGGCATACAATTAGTAACGGATGCTCCTAAATTAATAGACTCAAGAGTCGCTATTTCACCTACTACTTTAGCTTTACCACAGCTTCCTGCTTCTCCGTCTATTACCGATATTACATTTTTTATCATTCCTTACCCCCATAAATTTATTTTAAATCATTAATGACACCATTTATCAAATTTAAATCAGATGGTATAATCCATTTTACATTAGCCATTTTAAATAAAACTAAAGGTATGATAGCACCACTTCGAGCCCCATCCATCCATTTAGGATTTGATGGCATCAAGTCATATAACTCTTCAATTGAAAGATCACTAAATACTTTCTTTGTACCCTTGATATAATCTTCTAAACTCACCATATATTTATGAATATTATCGTTAAACAAAGTATTTTTTACTAAATTAAATCCCGTTAATAATTCAAATCTTTCTTCACCACCAGTAAATATAGCACAATCATAATCTTCATCTAATTTGATATCAGATAATCTTTCTGTGACAAAGTTTTCCATTTCTTCTATAGTATTTCCGCTATATTGATCATTTACTTTACTAAAGTTATTTAATAAATCTGCTACACCCAAATTTAAATTTTTAGTATCTGTTATTTTGATACCAACATAAGTAACTAATTCTGTCGTCTTGCCACCCATATTGATGATTAAAACCTTTTTCTTATTATAATCATTTTCCATGGCCTTTCCTAAATAATAATTTTCAATGCCATGACTGATAATATTGAAATGCAAATCAAATTGGTCATTAAATAGCTTAACTAATTCTTGTTTTCTCTCTGGTATTAAATTTCTAAAGATACCCGTAACAAAAATATAAGTATTATAATATTTTAAATCATATTTTGTTTTTATTTCTCCAAAATAGTTGCATAGTTCTCTTAAATTATTTTCACTTATACCCTTTTGAGAATCAAAATCATTTTTAAAATAAATGGAATGTTCTTCAAGAAGTTTTAATTCGGTTTCATAACAATAAACTTTTATTGTTGATGATCCAAGATCAATATAATAATTGGGCATATTATCAACTCCTACAAGCTATTTTATCATAAAAAGTGACACTTTTTAACAATTACATTATATTTATAATAAATTTTATTGTTTAGGACTATCCATGATATAATTATGACGGAAAGTGATACTATGGATAATAATATTCAATTAATACCTTATACAGATGAGGATTTTGAGTTTGTATATGAAGTAAAGAAGAATGCTTATAGAAAATATGTTGAAGAATGTTGGGGTGCTTGGGTAGAAGAAGATCAAAGAGCATACTTTGACAAATTTATAGCGGCTGTTAAAGATAATGCGTATATAATAGTTTCAGGAAATAAAAAAATAGGCTTTTATAATGGCGAGGTATTAGATAACGGAAACTATGAAGTTGGAAATATTTGTATTATTCCCGAATATCAAGGTAAAGGAATTGGAACCAAGCTTTTGCAAGAAAAAATTGAAGAGAATAAGGATAGAGATATTGAAATTCAATATTTCAAACAAAATCCTGTTGGTGCCTTATATGAAAGATTAGGCTTTGTTAAAAGCGGAGAGACACCATTTCATTATCAAATGATTAAACAAAAACAAAATGTAAAAAAAATATAATTGTTAGATAGTATTATTGTTTTATAAAAAAACTTACAAATTATCATCGTTTGTAAGTTTTTATTTTATACTTCTTTAGATTCGATTAATCAATACACATTCTCGGCTCGCTATTTTTCCTAAAGCAAAATCTTTTGCCGTTTCTGAAAAAAGTCTTTTTATTGCTACTTTTCGATTATGGGTAAATGGTTTATTTAAAATTATTTTTACATCTTTATCTTGGTCATACTCTTGTTTATCTAAATAATAAGAATCAAAAATATAAGCATAACGTTTATTCATTTTAGTAATAATTACATAATGTTCATTTTCTTGCCAACACCTTATAAAGACACAACCTTTATTATCTAAACATTGTTTAATTTTTTCATAAGTAACATTTTCTTTTTCCAGTCTCTCACAACGTATATTGAAGTGATTTTCATTAGCGTATCTAGTAATCCAGTGAGTTAATTTATTTATTGCTTCCCTACTTGTACCACCACGTCCTAAATGTCCACTTTCATCATAACAATCTAGGGTATATTTGTGAATTGCTTTAACCAATTCTACAGGTATATCTTCACGATCAAATAAATAACTAAAGGCATTGAGTAAAGATATTGTTCCACAATCAAATTCCGTAACTTGAAATCTTAATGGGGTTTTCATATTACGCCTCCCTATAACTACATATTACTTTATCATATCATTATAAATAGATCGGTATTTTTCAATACATTCATCGACATCAAACCAATAAACATTAGTTAGAATACCATCGGATGGATCTATTTCAGTTCTAGTTAAAATGCCACCTAAAGCTTGCATCGTTTTTTCAGAGCCGATATTACTAGCATCACAATCGAGCATGACTTTTTTCAAGCCTAATTTTTGAGCTTCCAACAAGCCCAAATATAAATTGATTTTATTATATCCTTTTCTTCTTTCCGTCGGTCTTATTCCATATCCAATATGGCCACCAAATTGTTTCATTTTTTCCGTTAAATTCCATCTAACATTTATCGTTCCAACAATTTTATTATCACTTTCTCGAATTAATAAAAAGGTTCTTCCTTGGCAATGATTATGCTTTTTAGCAAACCCTTCATCTTCCATATTAAGAGTTCTATCAAGTGCTTGTTTAAAAGTATAACCATCATATATTTTATCAAGTCCACCAGCGCCATTAATGTCAGATTGATATTGGATAAACTCATCTAAATATTCAACTATTTCTTTTTCTCTATCCATCGATGGCTTTTCTAAAAAAAACTTATCCATTTCTTCTCCTACTAACTAGTTATTTTTAACTTCAAATATTTCAAATAATACTTTCGTCTCATCATTAAAGTTAGGATTGATTCTTTTAAAATATGCAACATGTTCTTTTTTCCATAATTCAAAAGTACCCTCTCCTTCAAGTTGAGAAAGATTTTCATCAATATTTTTAAATTCCGTGATAATTATGTTTTTAGTTTTCGTAATACACGCCTTTGTTCCATCAGCAAAAGTTAAAATTGATTCTTCACCAATTTTAGGTATATCATTTTCATCATAAAGCGATGTGCAGGCGGTCTTCTTACCTAAAAGAACTAGTTGTACTAACTTATCATTATTAGTACCAAAATGCCACGTTTTTAATTTATCACTCATAATATCACCATTTTAAAGAATATTAAAGTTGAGCTTGTTGAACTTTAACTTCGGGATTTAAATTGAAACTTGTCATAATTATATCAACCACTTCTTCTGGTAATAAATCGGTATTATCTATTTTAATATGATTTTCACAAATATATTCACCATCATTGGAATTCATGCGATATTTTTTCATTGTTTCTACCAATTCGTGATTACTCCACTCAACATTATTTTTAGACTTTTTAGATGCTAATCGATGAGGAGTAACATTCCTTTTTAGGCGAGTTTCTACATCTGACATTAATTCAACAAAATAAAAGTTCCCACCTGTTTGTTCAAACATTGTCCTTAAATTATTTAAATAGTCTAAATCTTCTTGTGAATCAAAAGCCGTTACGAAAGTAAATATCATATCGATATCATACATCAAGGCCGTTTTAAATACATCTTCTCTAAATAAGCTATTTAATCTTTTTTGGGCAGGACTACCATTTTCAAATATTTTAATTGAAACTTCTATACTATCGTGATTAATCATTAAAGAATATCCTAACTTTTCTTTAAGGCTTTCCGCAACAGTCATTTTACCAACCGCTTGTGGACCAGACACAACAATTAAATTGGCCATCTTAATCCTCCTTTAAATAAAAGGTTGCTAAAGAGCCATCCTTTATATAACCGACATTAATATATGCTTTATTGGATGGTATGTAATTATAGTCAGTATATAACATCGGCGTTATTCCTTTTTCTAACAACATTTTAGATAGATGATATATTAAATTAGCACAATACCCTTTTCGTCTTTCTTCAATTGGAGTATAAACTTTATTTAAACTAGCAACATCATCGATACAGGTATATCTTGCCATACATACTATTTTATGATCTTGATTTCTTAAAACATAAAAGTTACCTTCTTCAATCATTTCTTTCATTAAATCTTGGGCTTGTTTTAAAGAATAATTCTCATCTTCCATTTCAACATAATCATCATACCAATATTGGGAAAGAATATCTAAATCCCTTAATTGAGCTTGCTCCATTTTGCCCTTAAATTCTCTTGGAGCGATAGGGCTTTTGCAATATAGTGTACCCATTTCAAAATAGTTATCAACCTTTATCTTGTGATCTACTAATAAATTGTAAAATTCTTTCTTACAAGTTATTTTAGCCTTTTTATTATAGTATAAATTAAGTATTTCGATAATTTCAGCACAACATGAATAATTAATTTGATCTTTTGTCCATATCCATATTGGTAAATTAGCACTCATCTGCATAATCGCATAATTTTCTTCATCACTATAAATTTTAGCTTGATTATCTTTTAGTATTTTTAAAGCGATATAAAATTTATATTTATCCTTTTGAAATTCAGCACTAGTAAATATTTTATTATTTCGATTTATTTGTCCCATATTTTTTACACCTATTTACTTACTAATATGTATTCTTTCTTTCCTTCATCAATCATGATTTCTTCACCTTCATGACAAGAAAAAGTAGAAGGTATTATAATTTCTTTATGTTTATAATTTTCGACGATATCCTGAACATATGGACTAAAATTATCTTTAGCTAAATATAGACTTAAAAATTGCATTAATTGAGTACGAGTTATTTCTGTTTGAGCACTCTTAAAAGACAAACTATCATCAGCCGCAGCATATTGAAGAGATACGTTCTTACCATATTGCCAGAACTTCATATCATACCATGTTAAATGGCAGCCAATACCTTCACTTTGTGGTTGATAAACGACCCCACTATTGATGTTACGAACAAAATCACTATCAAAAAGATTACGTAGTTTAGTGCGCATAGCTTCACTATCAACAATCGTTAAGATTCTTTTATGAGTAAAAGGTCTGTTGGTTTTAGTTCCTTCAAAATTAGGTTTAAGAATTAATAAATGACGCTGATGATATATTCCTAACATTTTTTCCCAAGCTAGTAATATCCTATTTAAGATTGTTTCATCATATATTAAATTAATTCCCATTTCTTCCGGGTTTAAACTTAATAAAAAAAGGTTTATATCCTTAATACCTTTTCCCAAAACAAAATGTTTATCCAATGCTTGTATTTGACAAAGATATTCTTGATAAATTTCTCTTAAGGCAAAAAGGACTTGAGCTACAGTATATTTATCTCGCATTTTACCATCCTCCCTATTTTTATTATATCAATGTCAAAATGTTTGTCAACTAATTGATACTTTTAAGATAACATTTCTCCCCATCATCAATAGTTAAGATAGTCTTTTCTTCAACACTTTCTGGCAAGACTAGTTCTTTAGGTTGGTAATTATCAATTACCTGACAGTGATAAGGATTTAGGCTATCACATTCTACCGGAGTAGCTAAAATTTGTTTAATACTACCTCTATTATTCTTATAAAAGGTTATTGAATCATATCCTGAATGGTAATCTAGTAAATGACCATAATCATCATCAAAAAGATGAACACCATCAGTATTTATCAATAAATTTAAAATTGCCGTTGTATTAATTTTAATAAGTCCAGCATCAATATGATGCACAAAGGCACTAGCTTTTATTTTATTAAATATTTCTTGAAAAGCACTAATATCAACAATGCGGTAAGCTAACTCATGACTTTGAGGAAAGCAAACCGTTTCGGCAATATGATAATCGTCGAGCGTGAAACTGACATTGTCCTCTGAAGAAAAATTTTTATTAATCGCTGCCCAATTAATAAGCATTTTAGGTTTACGATGTAATAATAAACTTAAACGACTACTAGGATCAAATTGAAGCTTATCAATACTCATAAAAGCATGGCTAACAGTTGGTCCAAAAGTAAACAACTTTTTTAAAGTCGCTAACTGATGATCTATTTGTAAATATTCACTTCGTAAACCAAAAATAATTTGTTCTAATGTATATGTTCTAGTCATCTTATCACTCCTAAACTGCATACCATTGTATCATTTTTAAATATATTAATCAATAAAAAAAGGCTAATGCCTTTTATTTATTTTTTAATTCTAAACCATCACAAAAAGCATTGCCAACTTTTCCCGCTACTTGATAATAACTATGGGTAAATGAATCATACGCTATGGCTTTTACTTTATCAATATCAACATTATCACCAGTTAGTACTTCTTCATCAGCTAATACATTGATAACCTTTCCTACGACACCAACACCATATTCATTATCTTGATATTCAATAAATTCACATTCCATACAAATAGGAAATTCATTAATAATAGGTGCATCAATTAAACTAGAGTGCGTAGCTGTTAAACCACTACGTTCTAGTTTATCTGGAACATTATTACCAGAAGCAATACCAAAATAGTCTGCTTCTTTAACGTGTTTAGCATCAGCAATACTAATGGTAAATGCTTTCCTCTTTTTAATATTTTTAACTGTTTTATGTGTTTCTGTTAGATTAAGGCCCACAACATCGCGGTCAATCATCGTCCCCCAAGCCGCATTCATAACATTGACACTATCATCTTCATTATATGTGGCAATCATCAAAACGGGCATGGGAAAAATGGCATCTTTAGTTTTAATTTGTTTTTTCATTTTCTTCTCCTTTCGTTAAATTAACATAGCTCTTTAGCCAACTTTCAAAAGCTTTAGCATTCTGATAACGATCATAATCTTCATCACGATCAGCTTTTAAATAATTAACTATTTCACCATCTTTAATGAGAATGATAGATGGCGCTAATTTAACAGTATCATAAAGTTTTGTTTCCTTTAATTGTGTAAATGGTAATTTGACTACATCGATATCATACTTATCCATCGTCTTTTGAAAAATGTTATCACAAGGGACAGGTAAACTACAATAATCATTATAAGTAAACAAGAGAAAATTGGCTTTGTCATCAATTAGTTTAAGAACTTCATCTTTACTTAATTCAATGTATTCACCATTATGGTAATAAATATCATCTAAAGTAAACTTTTCACCTGTATAGTCTTCTTTAATTGGCTTTTCATAGCGCATCAAGGTAAATAAAAGTCCTATTATTAAGATAACGCCAATAACAATTATGGTGATTAAAACTTTTTTATTTTTCATCACTAATCTCCGTTAGAGCATCAAAATCAATATCGTGATACGTTACTTTATAAAAATCGTAGATATCTTTACCATCTTTTTTTCGTTTAACTTGAACTTTATTTTTACCATCATAATACCAGTAACCACCAATATTATATATTTTATCAGCATCCCAACCTAAAGCAATAAGCATATTTTAAGTCATGCCGGCATAGCCACCGCCACCACAAATAAGAAAAATATTTTTATCTTTAGGAAAGTAATACTCTAAAATACTCAATGATTCTTCATAGTTAGGAGTATACTTACCATCTTCTTCGGTATATAAAGTTTTACCAGTATAACTTTCGCCTACTTCTTCAGGTAAACCACTTACATTGACAAGGAATGGATAAGGAACAACTTCAAAACCCTTAATAAATCCAGATAAATATGAATCTCCACCAATAGCTTCATAATTACCAGGATCTTTTAACATTCTAACATCACGGTAAACACTATCTGGCCTATTTAAATAATTGTCAATCGTTGTTTCATCAATGTTTTTATCAATACCAAATTGTTTACCTCTTAAGCCTTCCGCTAATTCGGGTTTAGGTAACTTTTTAAGATCTTCTTTTTCCTGAAAATTAAAGAAAAGACTTATACCTAAACCAACTACTAATAATACTATTGTAACAATAAAAATAATATTCTTTTTCACTATATCACCTACCTACTTACAATAATTATCGTGATAAACTAGATAAGCATTACCAAAATATACATCTCTATTATCTAATGCGGTGTCACATCTAATAATCGTTAAATCATCTTTTTGATAAGTTGTTGTGCCACCATCATTAATTTTTTCTTTAATATTCATATAATCAGTAAGAAAAGATACTTTGTCATCATCTTCTTTTTCGCCATCTTTTAAATATTGTTTTAAAGAAATCGTCTTACCATCAATAGTGATATTTACTTCATCAAGGCACACTAAATATACTTTACGACCATTTTGATATTGATAATATAAAGATGGGCTAGAACAAACATCACTACTTTTTATATCAACTTTAACAGGGCCAAAAGTCATATCGCTAGATGTCTCACCACAGCCAGCAAGAACTAGAATAAAAATACCTACAATTAGTTGTTTCCACCAACGCATATGACACCTAGTTTTGCATTAAAATATGTTGACCTGCGGTCAATTCATATTTTACTAATGCATCACTATCTAAATCTTCATGATGCATATCAATTCCCGTAATTTGACTATTTTCGTATGTTTTGTAGTAATAGATTCCTTTATCTAAATTACAACAAGAACTATAGATTGTTATCTCATACTTATCTTCACCCATATGAACACATCCTCGTTGTTGATAAACAGACTCTAAAATATGGAAAAATTGACTGATACTAGCTGATTCACTATCACCAGATAA
>CANRPL010000048.1 GCA_947632495.1 uncultured Bacilli bacterium | reverse complement strand
GGGAGATGAATTATGGAAAAAAAGAACGAAAAAGAAATGATTATTAAAATTGCTGGTGATGAATGGGAAAAACTATTAGATGAAGCTTTTAAAAAAGCTAACCGCAAAGCTAAAATAGATGGATTTCGTCCTGGTAAAGCTCCAAAGAATGTTTTTATTAAACATTATGGTAAAGAAAGTTTATATTATGAAGCATCTAATCGCGCTATTGAAGTAGCTTATGATAAGTTATTAGAAGAAAATGAAAATCTAGAGATTGTCGCTGAACCAGATGTAACTATAAATAGTATTGATGATACAGGTGTAGAATTCAAATTTACTTTGACCTTAAAGCCAGAAGTAAAATTAGGTAAATATAAAGGTTTAAAGGTTAAGAAAGATAAAGTTGAAGTAACTGATGAAGAAGTAGCGCATTCTATTGAACATATGCGTGAACACTATAAAGAAAATGTTACTAAAGAAGGTAAAATTGAAGAAGGCGACATCGCTGTAATTGACTTTGAAGGATTTAAAGATGGTAAGCCATTTGATGGAGGTAAAGGTGAAAACTATTCTCTTGAAATAGGCAGTCATACTTTTATTCCAGGTTTTGAAGAACAATTAATTGGTTTAAAAGCCGGCGATGAAAAAGATTTAGATATTACTTTCCCAGAAGATTATCATGTTGATGATTTAAAAGGACAACCAGTTGTTTTTAAAGTTAGAGTTAATGAAGTTAAACAAGTTGTCATTCCTGAATTAGATAAAGATTTCTTTGATGATTTAGGTATGGAAGGAATTGATTCTAAAGAATCATTAGAAAAACAAGTAAGAGAAAATATTGAAGCTCAAAAAGAAAAACAAGCGGAAGATAAATGGTCTGATGATCTATTAGAAGAAGTTGCTAAAACAACAGAAATGGATATTCCTGATGCGATGATTAGTGCTGAACAAAGTCGTATGGTTCGTGAATATGGTCAAAATCTACAAATGCAAGGTATTTCTCTAGAACAATTCTATCAATTTACTGGTATGAGTGAAGATAAATTAAAAGAGGAATATAAAGAACAAGCTACTAAACGAGTAACGTATCGTTTAATTATGGATGCCATCATCAAAGAAGAAAATATTGAAGTTGATGAAAAAGAAGTAGATAAAGAAATAAAAGATTTAGCTCAAAAGTATAATATGACGGAAGAAGAGTTTACTAATAATTTCGGTAGTGAAATGATTCGTTATGAATTAAAAGTACGTCGTGTTCTTGATATCTTAAAAGGTGTTAAAGAAAAATAAAAAATATATGCTTAAACATATATTTTTTTTATGCTTCTTGATAGAAATTTTTATTGTAATTATGTTCTCTTGTATCTAATTTAAAGAGGGTATCTGTATCGATTAAGAAGTAGTCATGAATTAGGATTTGAGATCCTTTATCAGTAACTGGATCATCCCAAGTAGCATCTAGATGAAGCCACTTATCTTTAATATAGACTAAATTCCATACGTGCTTATCAGCTGATATTCTAATATTAGGAACATTAAGTTTATTTAAATAGATTGACATAATATCACTATAACCACCACATAAGGCTAAATGATTTTTTAATAATCCGGTTGCGGTATGACTCTCGCTATTTTCATAATCGACACTGTTCATATTGTCAGCTCGTTCCTTATCATATTTGGTCGTATTAATAATATAGTCATGGAATGTCTTAATCTTATCTTCAGTTGTCATTGTATCAGTTATATTATTAGCTTCAATTTTAGCTATCTCGTTATCAATATAATTAATTTGTTCACTATCGTATTGTTTCGTGATTTTAATAATTACTTTGCCATAATTATTCATTACGACAGTTAGACGTTTATATGAATTATATGGATGAACAAGATTATTAATGTCCGCTAAAACATCGTATGAGGTAGTATCTTTTTCAGCAGGAATTAATGTATCAATATCACCTAGACAGGCTTTGTATTTATCATCACAATAAAAGTAAAATTCATCAGTACCACTATCTAGAATAGTATATAAAATATTTAATAGATGCTGATAGTTTTCAGCTACAAAATTATCTGTTATTTGGACAAATTGATAATTTTTATTTAACGCATATTGATTCTTTTCAATTTCAATTGTTGCGTGTTTATTATAAATATAATGATCAATAATGTAAGTTGATATCTGTTTGTTATAGATAATTACTAGAATAACTAAAGCAAAAAAGATAACGTTAAACAAAAGTTTGAAGATGCTTTTCTTCATAGTATCACCAATTTAATTGTAACATATTATGCATAAAAAAAGGAGTTTTTTACTCCATTTCATTAACTTTTTTTGTTAAACGTGATTTATTACGAGCGGCTGTATTTTTACTTGTAACACCATTTTTAGCTGCTTTATCAATTGTTTTAACAGCAACTTTTAAGCATGCAGTTGCTTCCTTTTTATCCTTACTTGCAACAGCTTTTTCAACTTTTTTAATAGAACTTTTCATACTAGCTCCGTAGCGATTATTATTTTCTTCTTTCTTAATATTAACTAGTACTCTCTTTTCAGCATTTTTCATATTTGGCATAGTATCACCTCCAAAACATACAATCATATTTTAACAAAAATATATTAAAAATGCAAACAAAATAAACGTTTTTAATAAAAAATATGTTAGTTATATGCCAAATAATAAAATATCTGATTTGGGTAACAATAAAAATGGTGATATTATGAAGCATGAAGTTGATTTAAGTGACTATAATATTAGGACTGATTTAACCATTGAGGCAATTGAAAAAGATGCTACTATTGCGCCATCTACAAAGACTTATGATCAAGTACGAGTAACCGAAATTGATGTCGATGAAGAAAAAAGTAAAATTATCGGTAAAAAAATAGGAAAGTATGTGACGATTGAATTTGATGATGTTACTGACAAAAATAATAAGGATAAGGTTTTAAAAATATTTATTAAAGAATTAGAAAAATTTATCAAATTAGATAATAAAAATGATTTGGTTTTAGTCATCGGTCTCGGTAATGATACATCTACTCCTGATTCTTTAGGACCACTCGCTATCGATGGGATAAACGTTACTAATCATTTATATGAATTATCTTTAGTCGATGAAAATTATCAAAGAGTAGCGGCTATTACACCTAGTGTCATGGGTAAGACGGGTATTGAGACTAGTACTATTATAAAAAGTATTGCAGACGCTACTAAACCTAAACTTATTATTGTTATCGATTCTTTAGCGAGTACTTCAGTTGAACGTTTAAATAGAACCATTCAAATTACCAATAGTGGGATATTTCCTGGTAGTGGTATTGGTAATAGACGTAAGGAAATAAGTTTAGAAACATTAAATATACCAGTTATCGCTATCGGCATACCAACGGTAGTAGACGCTATTACTATTGTAAGTGATACTATCAACTATATGATTAAACACTATATATATACTAAGGAGCACCTTCATCTACCTAAATATAAGCTAGTTATTGGTAATAACTATTTAAAGGAAGATATTAAGATTAATAATCAAGATAAAGAATTGCTACTGGGTTTAGTGGGCCATTTATCGGATTATGAACTACGTTCTCTTTTAAATGATGTCTTAAGTCCAATCGGCTATAATTTAATTGTAACACCTACAGAAATAGATTATCTTATCGATTCTTTAGCGAGTATAATTTGTCAAGGAATTAATGAAATCATGCAACATTAAATATCTAGGCAAATAGGTTAAAAAATGTTATAATAGTGCCGGAAAGGCGGATACTATGAAAAAACCTGTTGTAGCTTTATTAGGAAGACCTAATGTTGGTAAGAGCACGATTTTTAATCGTTTAGTAGGAAAAAAGATTTCAATTATTGAAGATACCCCAGGTATTACTCGTGATCGTATCTATGGTAGTGTTACTTATCGTGACTATAATTTCCATTTAATTGATACGGGTGGTATTGATCTCGAAAATATGACTTTTAATGATGTTATTAAAGCTCAAGCTGAACTGGCTATTGATGAAGCTGATGTTGTTATTTTCGTGGTTGATGCTAAAGAAGGATTAACAACTAATGATTTTGCTGTTCGTGATATGCTAATGAAAAGTAATAAACCAGTTATTGTCGCCATCAACAAATGTGACAGTAGCGCTATTAAAGAAACGGAATATGAATTTTATGAATTAGGCTTTGATACTTACTTAAAGGTAAGTGGTGAAAATAATATTGGTATCTATGAATTACTTGAAGAAATCATCAAGAATTTTGAACCAGTTAAGGAAGAAGATACTAATAAATTAAAATTTTCTATTATTGGTCGCCCTAATGTAGGTAAAAGTAGCCTTGTTAATGCATTACTAAATGAAGATCGTGTCATTGTTAGTGAAGTGGCCGGGACAACGAGAGATGCTGTCGATACTAACTTTATCTATCATGGCCAAGATTGCGTCGTTATCGATACGGCAGGAATGCGTAAAAAAGGTAAGGTATATGAAAATGTTGAACGATATAGTCTTCTTCGTAGTATGAAAGCAATTGATAGATCTGACGTATGTTGTCTAGTTATCAATGCGGAAGAAGGTATTATTGAACATGATAAGCATATTGCTGGTTATGCTATTGAAGCCGGTAAAGCAATCGTTTTAGTAGTTAATAAATGGGATACAGTCAATGATAAAGATAGTGAGATGCGTAAATGGAAGAAAGATATCGAAAATAATTTTCAATTTATCAGTTATGCACCAGTTGTCTTCTTATCCGCTAAAACACATAAACGTATTCATACCTTGATGCCAGAAATTTTAAAAGCGTATGAAAATAGTCGCCGTGAGATTAAAACAAGTGTTTTGAATGATGTTATTATGGATGCCTATGCTCTTAATTTACCACCAAGTTATAAAGGTAAACGTCTAAAAATATATTTTTCAACCCAAGTAAAGACTTGTCCACCTACTTTCAATATTCAAGTTAATAGTAAGGGTTTAATTCATTTTTCTTATGAACGTTATTTGGAAAATAAATTAAGAGAGTCTTTTGATTTTACTGGTACGCCAATCGTTTTACAGTTCAAAAATAAAGGAGAGAATAATTAATGAATAAAGTTCTTAAAACCAATTTGTTTTTAATTGGTGGATGTCTAATGGTTTTAGCTATCTTTGGTATTATCTTTTCTATTGATACCTCAAGAAATTCGGTAGATGATAAGAAAGAAGCAAGTGAAGGGGTAGCTCAAGAAGAGAGTTCTAATAAAGAAGAAGTTCCTACGGAAAAACCATCAAATGTTACATCTAATCTATCAAGTAATTCTAATCAAACAAGTAATACTAAACCAACTAGTAATGTATCAAGTAATACAACTAGTAATAAGGTAGTTAGTTCTAATGTTAGTAGCTCAAGTAATGTATCCAAGCCTATTACAAGTAATACGCAAAGTGGTAGTGTTCAAATAATAGATAAGTGTGGACCTAATACAGCACAAGCTATCGATGAATTTTATCAAGATAGTTCTTATGTTTATTACTTTAATACGATGCGTAGTAGTTGTATTTATGTTAAATTAAATGGTACGGAATATACGGTTAAGTATGCATTAAATAATGAGCTTGTATCGATGCAGACACTAGAAAAAGCTGGCTTTAAATGCTTAAAAAAGTCACGTAATTTAGCAACAAAATAATGTTGCTTTTTTTCTTACTTGCATATACTAGAGTAGGAGGTAGATATGGCTTTTTCAGATGGCTTATTTAATCGTATTGAGAAAAAGACAAGTGTTGACAAAAAGACGATTTTAGAGTTGGCTAAACAGTTACAAGAAAATGATTTAAAAAACGAACATACCTTGCGTAATGTTATTCATAAATTAAGCGAAATGACTGGTAAACCAGTATCTATAGAACAAGAAAATAAAATAGTGAATGCGGTTATTACCGATAATGTTCCTAAAGATATTGATAAAATGTTTTAAGAGAATTTTCTCTTTTTTTTTAAGGTTATTTCTTGTATACTATTGGTAGGAGGTGCTAAAAAAATGTGGAAAATTGGAAATGTTGAAATTGCTAATAGAGTTGTTTTAGCGCCTATGGCAGGTATTTGTAATAATGCTTACCGTCGTATCATTAAAGAGATGGGTTGTGGGCTAATGGTAGCTGAAATGGTCAGTGATAAAGCCTTAATGTATGAAAATAAAAAAACCCAAGATTTATTATATATGACTGAAGATGAAAGACCAATTGCGCAACAAATATTTGGTAGTGATGTTAACTCTTTTGTCATTGCTGCTAAATATATTGAAGAACATATGCACCCTGATATCATCGATATTAATATGGGATGTCCAGTACCTAAAGTAGCGCTTAGGGCGCAAGCTGGTAGTGCCTTATTAAAAGATCCTGATAAGGTTTATGAAATTGTTAAAGCTGTTGTTGAAAATGTATCAGTACCTGTTACGGTTAAAATGCGTAGTGGCTGGGATGAAAATAGTATTAATGCTCTAGTAGTAGCCAAGAAAGTAGAGGCAGCTGGAGCGAGCGCTATTGCGATTCATCCCCGTACTCGTAAACAAGGATATAGCGGTAAAGCTGATTGGTCGATTATTAAAATGATTAAAGAAAATGTCTCTATTCCAGTTATTGGTAATGGTGATGTTAGAAGTTGTTATGACGCTAAAAGGATGATTGCTGAAACTGGCTGCGATGCTGTAATGATCGGTCGTGGTGTTTTAGGTAATCCTTGGTTAATCAAAGAGTGTGTTGATTATCTTGAAAAGGGTATTGAACCTAAAGAGATAACAGTTCCAGAAAAAATAGCGATGATTAAGCATCATTTAAATAATTTATTAGAGACGAAACCATATAAAGTAGCGATGCTAGAAATTAGAACTCATGCTGCCTATTATTTAAAAGGGGTACCAAAAGGTAAAGAATTGAAGATGGCTATTTTTAAAACTAAAGCGGAAGAGGAGTTGCTCTTTTTATTAGATAAATATATGGAGGAATATTATGCGCAGTAAAAGAACGAGAGCTTTTATTATTGATTTCATAGTTATGATTATTGTTTCTTATCTCATTAATACTTTTATTCCACCGACGAGAATGGCCCGTGAATTACAAGCTAAAAGTAATGATCTATTAGAAAAATATACTTCACACGAGATTAATTTTAATTCTTATTTAAAATCATATGGTGAGCTATCTTATGATTTAGCTAGTGAACAAAAAGTTAATAATATTGCTTATCTAATCTTTATCATCTCTTATTTTATTATCTTACCTTTTATTTGGAAGGGTAGAACACTTGGAACATTTATCAATGGTATTCAAGTTGAGCGTTTTGATAAAGGATATCTATATCTTCATCAATTATTTGTTCGCAATTTAATTGTGGTCGGTATCGGTTATCTATTAGTTGCTAATATTGGCGTATATTTTATTCCGCGCTCATATTATTTTATCGTTATCTCCATCGTCGGTTTAATTCAAATTGTTTTAGCGCTTTTTTCGGCTTACATGATTTTATTTACGAAGGAAAAAAGAGGTTTGCAAGATTTAATTAGTAATACCGAGGTGACACGTATTATAAAGAAAAAATAGTCAAATAACACTAGTATTTATGGTGTTTTTTTGATATTATATAAGAGTAAAAAAACGCAATAAAAAAAAGGAAGTGAGAAGATGCGCGAACTTACAGAACAAGAATTAGTTAGACGTGACAAAGCACAAATGATTCGTGACCTTAATATGGATCCTTTTGGTCATCGCTTTGATCGCACTCATACTTCTGGAGAAATAATAAAACAATATGCCTCTTTTTCTAATGAGGAACTAGAACAAAAGACGGTTAATGTTAAAGTAGCAGGCCGTATAATGACTAAACGTGGTAAGGGTAAAGCCGGCTTTATGCATATTCAAGACCGCGATGGTCAAATTCAAATCTATATGAAATTAGATAATGTCGGTGAAGAAAATTACGAGTTATTTAACAAAGCCGATATCGGTGATATCGTTGGTATTGAGGGAACTTTATTTGTTACGCATACTGGTGAATTATCTGTTAAAGCTTTTAAATATGTTCATTTAGTTAAGGCTTTAAGACCGCTACCTGAAAAATTTCATGGTCTAACTGATATTGAAGAACGCTATCGTCGTCGTTATGTCGACTTAATTATGAATGAAGATGCGAAACGAGTTGCTTTCTTAAGACCAAAGATTATTCGTTGTATTCAAAACTTTATGGATAATCGTGGTTATACGGAAGTTGAAACACCTGTTTTAACAACTTTATTAACGGGAGCAGCTGCTCGTCCTTTCGTCACCCATCATAATACGCAAGATTTAGATATGTATTTACGTATCGCTTTAGAGTTACCACTTAAGAGATTATTAGTTGGTGGCATGGAAGCGGTCTATGAAATAGGTCGTGTTTTCCGTAACGAAGGTATGGATACTAAACATAACCCTGAATTTACTTTAATGGAAGCTTATTTAGCTTATTCTGATTTAGATGGTATGATGGATCAAACAGAAGCAATGTATCAAGAAATCGCTAATAAAGTTTTTGGTAAGATGACTTATAATTGGTGTGGTAATGAAATTAATCTTGAAGGTCCATGGAAGAGAATTAGTATGGTAGACGCTATTAAAGAGGAAACTGGTATTGATTTTTCTAAACAAATGAGTTTTGATGAAGCTAAAGCTTTAGCTAATGAACATCATATTGAGATTGAAGATCATTTTAGTGTTGGACATATTATTAATGCTTTCTTTGAAAAATATGTTGAAGAAAAATTGATTCAACCAACTTTCTTATATGGTCATCCAGTTGAGATCTCACCTTTAACGAAAACTAATCAAGATGATCCTCGTTTTGTTGATCGCTTCGAATTATTTATTGGTGGTAAAGAATTCGCTAATGCCTATACAGAATTAAATGATCCGGTTGTTCAACTAGAACGCTTTGAAGAACAATTAAAAGAAAGAGATTTAGGTAACGACGAAGCAAATGATATCGATATGGACTTTATTGAAGCTTTAGAGTATGGTATGCCACCAGCAGGTGGTATCGGTTATGGTATCGATCGCTTGTGTATGTTATTTTTAGAACAAGAATCTATCCGTGATGTTATTTTATTTCCAACGATGAAAGAAAGAAATTAACATGTTATTATATGTAGTAAGACATGGTAAGACTGCTTGGAATTTAGAACACCGTTGTCAAGGAATAAGCGATATTCCTTTAGCCGATAAGGGAATTGAGGAAGCTCTTGAATTAAAAAAGTTGATTGATGAACTTGATATTGACGTCGTTATATCTTCACCATTATCCCGCGCTCGTGAAACGGCTAAAATTTTAATTGGTAATAGATTACCTGTAAATATTGATGACCGTTTAATTGAACGAGACTGGGGTATGAATGAAGGAATGATTGTAGATACTTTAGATCAAATTGATTGTTGGGATTTTATATTAAATACTAATGTACAAAATATTGAACGTGTTCAAGATTTTATGAAAAGAGTATCAGAATTTATTGAGGACACTAAAAATCGTTATCCTGATAAAAAGATATTAATTGTAACTCATAGTGCAGTATTAAGAGCCATTCACTATCTTTTAGGTCGTATACCAGAGGATGGTAATTTAGCTCGCATTAATATACCTAATTTAAGAGTTATCGAATATGAGGTAAAATAATGAAGAAAATATTAATATGTTTATCCTTAATATTCCTAGTTGGATGTAACAAAACTAGTGAGGGTAATAATGAACTCGTTATTAGGTATAATGGAGGATCAAGTAGTGTCAGAAATCCTGTCTATGATGTCATCGAAGTGTATGATGATGAGAGAATTGTTTATTCAAGAACAGATTTAGATGGCTTTAAAGAAAAAAAGCTTACACACGAAGAATATGAAGAAATAATTAACTATGCTTTCGATAAAAAAATCCGAACTTTAGATGGTAAGGATGTCGGTATCGAAGTTGAAGGTGGATATTGTGAGACGATATTTCTATATAATAAAGTTAAAACATATGAAATAAGAGGATGCAATATCCAAAATGAAGATGTTAATGAATTGATAGATTTATTAAAAAAATATGAATAGGAGGAAAAAATGAAAATATTATCTGTAAATGCCGGAAGTTCATCTTTAAAATTTACGGCTTATGAAATGCCAGAAGAAAAAGTATTAATGTCTGGTTATATTGAAAAAATAGGTTTAGAAGATAGTTTTTATACTTTGAAATTAAATGGAGAAAAAATAAAAAAAGATGTTTTAATCAAAGATCATCAAGAAGCTACACAAAAAGTTATCGAAGAATTACTTGCATACAATATTATTAGTGATTTAAGTGAAGTAAAGGCTGTTGGTCATCGCGTTGTTCATGGTGGTGATAAATATGCTGCTTCTGTAGTTATTGATGATGATGTTATTAAGACAGTAGAAGATATTTCTTCTTTAGCGCCTTTACATAATCCTGCTAATTTAGTTGGTATTAGAGCGTGTATGGAAAGTTTTAAAGACGCTGTTCATGTTGCGATTTTTGATACTGCTTTCCATCAGACAATGCCAGCTGTAAATTACTTATATCCTGTTCCATATAGTTGGTATGAAGATTATAAGATTCGTAAATATGGTTTTCATGGAACAAGTCATCGCTATATTACTGAATATATGAAAAATCTTTTAGGTAAAGAAGATATTAACATTATCAGTTGCCATATCGGTAGTGGTGGTAGTATTACAGCTATTAAAGATGGTAAAAGTTATGATACAACTATGGGCTTTAGTCCTAATGCTGGTATTATGATGGGTACACGTTGTGGGGATATCGATTATTCACTAGCTTTCTATGCTATGGATAAAGGTATGAGCCGTACGGAAGTTGATAATGCTTTAAATAAACAAAGTGGTCTTCTAGGAGTTACTGGTGAATATTCTGATCACCGTGATATTGAAGAAGCTATGGATAAAGGTGATGAAAGAGCCATTTTAGCGAACGATATGTATGTTAATCGTATCGCTAAATACATCGCTGATTACTATGTTGAATTAGAGGGCAAAGTAGACGCTATTGTCTTTACGGCCGGTCTAGGAGAAAATGCTATTGCCTTTAGAAAAGATATCATTGATCGTTTAGCTTGTATCGGACTTA
>CANRPL010000047.1 GCA_947632495.1 uncultured Bacilli bacterium | reverse complement strand
CCATCAAAGCCATTAGCTAAATACTTTTCACGCATACCGGAAATAGCATTCGCCGTTAAAGCCACTGTTGGCGTATTAAAGCCAATAATCTTCTTTAAGTTAACTAAAGTCTCCGTACCAGTCATTTTAGGCATCATATCATCTAGTAATATAAGTTCATATTTATTACCTTCTAATATCTTATCAATGCATTCTTGACCACTCTTAACTGAATCTACATTAATATTATACACTTTTAATAATCGTTCGGCAACCTTTAAATTAATTGTATTATCATCAACAACTAAAACACGATTACCTTTACCTTTAAATGGTGCTAAATTTTGATCATGATTAGTATGTTCATCATTTAACTCTTCTAGTGTTTTAGGAACGACACGCTGGTCGATAGCGACTGTAAATTTAGAACCTTCACCATATTTACTTTGAACGACGATGTTACCATTCATAAGTTCAACTAACTTCTTGGTAATCGCTAAACCTAAACCAGTTCCTTCAATTGTAATATTATTTTCAATATCAAAGCGTTCAAACTTATCAAATAGTTTATCAATATTTTCAGGTTTGATACCGATACCACTATCTTCAACTGAAACAATCAAACGACAAATATCATCCTTACAAACAGAGTTAACCGTAAAGACGACATAACCATGCTTCGTATATTTAACCGCATTAGTAAGTAGATTTAAAATTATTTGTTTAACACGAACATAGTCACCATATAAAACTGGTGGGATAGAAGCATCATATTCATATTTAAACTCTAAAGGTTTATCACCAATACGTCCTCTAGTTAGAGAAACTAACTCATTAAATACTTTCTCAAAATTATATTCTGTATTGACAATCTCTAACTTATTAGCTTCAATTTTAGAAATATCCAAGATACCATTAACAATCTGTAATAAGTTAAAGGAAGCATTAATAATATCATTAACCTCATCATTAGTTTCAGCAGGTAAGTTTTCTTCTAATAATCCTTGACTAAAACCGACGATAGCGTTTAATGGTGTACGAATCTCATGCGACATATTCGATAAGAATTCACTTTTAGCGAGATTAGCTCTTTCCGCTTGCTCCTTCGCCAAATTAAGAGCTTCAATAACCTGAACATCAGGGTTTTCAATGGTAAAATACATTAAGAAAGATATGAAAGCATCAACAGCGGAAATAAGTAAAATACTTGGATTAGACATCTGAATAGAAATCGCAATCACACCGATAACGACAAAAAGAACAACCGGTATCATCTTTTTTCTTGGAATCGTCTTAATACGTCTTAAAACATTGATAACTAAAACGATAATTAAAATACCTGCAACTAAATAAGAAAAGTCAGCAGCTGGTCCTAAAGAATAGACGACACCATTATCGGAAACAAAGTCTAACTTTAAGAAGATTAAAGCGACTAAATAAATAACGTAAGCAATACCTAAAACCAAGGCTTGGCGGCGAACTTTTAAATGAAGTTTTTCTGGTTCAATTTCTTTTTTCGTATGTTTAGCCGCTAACATTAAAATATAAAGGGTAAAGAAACTAAGCCATGAAATAAGCGTAGCTAGATAACCTTTCGCTACCACCAGATTTAAAAAAGGTATTTCATCTTTATGATTAATTGTGAAAATACTAGCAATATCAAAAATTAACTCGACAAGAACATTAATAATTAGGCAAGAATAAATCTTATTTTCCATATTATTAACACGCTTACGAGAAAAATAGGCTCCCATTAATAAGAAGACATAAAAAAGACTACATATTTGGAAAAAAGTACTAGCCATAAAAACACCTCACAAAAATCAAAACCACTATCTATCATCCTTTAAAGTATACCACAAAATTATAAAAAAATATAGTAAAAGATAGGCATAACCTATCTTTTATAATTTTCCATTAACAAAGTTAAGACTTTATTACGAAGCTTATTATTAGCTTCTTCTAAATCATCATTAACAACTTTAAAGGCATCACCGAAATTGACCATTAAATTGTCATTACCAATTTTATAATCACCAGTAACAGCGAAAGGTACAATACTAGCATCGGTTTCATGGGCCATTTTAACCGCCCCTATTTTAAATGGTAATAAAAATGAATCACGATATACTTTTGAGCCAATAGTTCCTAAATCATATAAGGCATCTAAATAACTTTCGGGTAAAATGATATGATAATATAAGTTATCATCATCCACAATCTTTCGTTCAACTAGATCACGAACTAAATTAATCATTGAAAGTCTTGGTTTATAAAAAGCGACATCTTCTAAAAATTCTTCATAAGTTCGAACATTTTGATGATGCTCTATTAAAAAGGCATAAACTTCTTTTAGAGAATTACCCTTTAGGGCATTACGCGTTCCCTCTGGGAAAAGACCAACATTACTACCACTTTTTAAATATTCGGTAGCTTCTTCATAAGAGGCATGAGGATTATTTTCACGGTCGACACAAATACATCCCATAAAAGAGAATATTGGTCCCATTTTACCATCAAAGTATTCCTTTTTTGCCATCCAATGAATGGTATGTTTAGTCACACATAATACCGGATATTGATCCCATACATGCAAGTGGTTACCACAAAAGACAATGGGTCCACTTTTAGGTACCTTCTCTAGATTATACGTTCTTGGACGAAAAGTTGGATTAAAAACTAAAGCGCTGACAACACGTCCAAATTGATATTTTTTATCATTATATTTTTCCATTATTCATTCACCATCACTTTTTGTTTTGCTTTATCTGCTTCTTGAGCTTCTAGTTTTCGATAATCAGTTTTATTATATAATGTTTTTGGTAAACTAGCAACTGTTTCAAAAGCGACAGGAATAGAAAATTTAGCTAAATATTTTTGACATAATAACTTTAATTCACGAACAACTTTTTCTTCGTTAGCACCATCTCTTAAGACCATAAATACTTTAGCAACTTGACCTTTACGATTATCCGGAATAGCAACCGCAACCGTATCAGTAACATCAGGATGCATCATAATTACCTTTTCAATTTGTTGTGGATACACATTATAACCACTAGTAATAATCATTCGTTTCATGCGATCACTATAGTATAGTAGACCATCTTCATCAAAGTAACCAATATCTCCAGTATGAAGCCATACCATACCATCAGCATGCTTACGTAAAGCTTTACTAGTCTCTTCTTCATCATTGTAATAGCCTAACATTACTGAAGGTCCATTGATACAAATTTCACCTTTTTCATTTGGTCCTAATTCCTCACCTGTTTTAGGATCCACAATCTTAACGGTATTTAAAGGTAGTGGAATACCGACACTCTCTAACTTATTAGCTCCCATCATCGTAAAGGTGAAAGCAGCTGTCGTCTCCGTCATTCCTCCCCCTTTACATGTATCATATTGACCATTATGGGTACGTGAAAAATGATTAGCGGCTTCTTCTTTTTCTTTAAATAATGGAGCCCCGCCTGAAATAAAGACATCATATGGTTGATCAATATTTTGTAATTCTGGTAAATGGATTGTAGCGTCAAGTAATGTAGGAACACCGATAACTAAAAATGGGTGTTTTAATAAAGCTTGGGTATAACTTTCCATTTCAAACTGTGGAAGTAAAATAACGGATAAACTTACACCGAAAGCATTATGAATACAATCAGCTAAACCAAAGCCATGAAAGATTGGAGTAACCGCTAAAATCTTATCACCTGCTTCATAAGGTGGCATAGCGTACTTTAATTGAATCGTATTGGCATTAACATTTTCGTTAGAAAGCATTACACCTTTAGATTCACCAGTACTTCCTCCCGTATGAAGAATAAAAGCCATCTCGTTTTTAGCAAAATGTTCTAATGTCTCATCTTGATAAGAACGACCACTAGCGATAAAACTTTGCCAACTGATGAATGTCTCATCATAGTGCGCAACAGATACACTTTTCATCTGTTTACGGACACTACTAGGTACTAATTTAAATGAATTTCTATGTAGCTTTAACCCCTTGACTGTTTTATCAGCTAAACGATCAGCTAATTCAACTAACTTATGCTTTTTTGCGAATGCTAAAATTTTATAACCCTCTTTTTGTGGAAGAGGCATATAATTACCTGGGGTAGCGACCACAACCTGTCTAACTAAAGTATCAGCAATAATATTTTGAATCTTACTAACGGACATATCGATTGCTAAAACAAACTCTGATTTTGTTTCAACCAAATAATGCTTTATCTCTTCTTCACTACTTAAAGGGTGAATCATATTAGCTACAGCCCCTATTTTATTTACTGCATAAAGCATAATAATAGCTTCAGGCGTATTAGGCATACAAATAGAAACAATATCTTGACGTTTAACACCACTAGCTTTTAATGCTTTAGCGCACTCTTCAATTTTCTTAAAGAAACTGCGAAAAGTAATTTTACGATTGTAATAATCAATCGCTAAAGCATCTAAATTATCTTTGTTATTATCGTATATAAATTCATAAATTGACATCTCTGGTACAAATAGATGGGCCTGACGATCATCATAATATTTATGATAAATTTGATCAACTGACATTTTACCTGTTAAAGGAACATCAACATGGTCTAACTTATCACGAACTTTCTTTCTAATCGCACGAATACTTTCATAAACACCCATAAAATCAGTTACACGATGAATACGTGGATCACTTAAATATTCATTATATTTTGCATCCATACAAACAATGTCTGTGTAATTAATAAGCTCTTTAATATTATCTGGACTATCTTCGACCATTACTTGAATATTAAATTTCTTAATAGCTTCTATTTTGCTACCATTACAAAAAACAATTTTTTCAAAAGAGATACCCTCTTTCTTTAACCAATGTAAGACAGCCTTACGCATCATTGAGCCAAGTAAATCATTACGATCAGCAAAAATACGTGAAGTAATAATATAAATGGTATTACCTTCCTTAATTAAATTTTGAACACATTCTTTCGCACCTGGACGCGCTAAAATACGTAAAGAATATGGAACAATATATCTTGTCCAAAATTCTTTAAATTCTTTATCACTAGCATCATATATATCATAGATACTATATCCTGCTTCATTAACGATACCACGGCCATATTTCTTTAAAAAGAATTCACGGGCTATATCTAGTTGAAAATGACTTAAATCGGTTAAAACACCATCAATATCAAATCCTATATTCATAATTAAAACCTACCATCTATTAATCTTCTTTAGTTTTCTGAAAAGACTTATAATCAATCGCACCTTCACTAACTTTTGGTAAATAAAGTTGCCCATCTAATCTATTCAGTTTTGTTGGTAACCCCTCAAATTGATCATCATCAGTAATATGTAAATCGCCTAATATTTCTTCAAGCATTAAAGAAGAAGAATGACTTACATAGACATCGCCTAAAGCTAATCGATAATCTGGTAACATCTTAGGATCATTTAACTTCTTTAAATCGGACCAACCTCCAGTTACTTCAACATGGAGAGGTTCAGTTAAATGACCAACACGAAAATCACCCATAACATAACGTAAATTTTTTAAATTAGAAGGATGAAGTAAAGCCGTTAGACTAACACTAGACCAAACTAACTCTAAATTACTTAACATATCAGAGTGATAATAAGCACGGTAATCAATTGGTCCAATTAAAACTCTAACATTACCTTTACTCGCTAATAACTCATTAATATCAAGCGCTATTTCATCAGGCTCATATAAGTTTCGACTTACTAGTTCATCTTTAATAGCTTGAAAATAGCGCATTTCCTTTCGTTCAATCTTCATCGCTAAACGATAGGCATTCATTAACTGAACAACAGGTAAAATACGTTTATCATCACATATACCATCAATATAGCTTTCCATAGCTTCTTCTAACTTTTCATCTATTCTTCCAATACGCTCCATGGCGGGAGCATATTTTTCTTTTATTTCACATAATGTTTCTAAAAAATATTGGTCAACTTGTCTTTTTAAGTTGTCCGCACCTTCGATAATACGAGAATCAGTTTGTTTAACCATCATGCACCTCCTATGAACATTAATTAACATCTATACTAACACTTTAAAAATTGAAAGTCAATTAAAAAAGATACATCTTGTATCTTTTTAGTTAACAAACCTTTCATATAGTTGTTCAAGTAAACAAAGATGGCATAACTCATCTTCCATAAGACGATTTAATATAGCCTTAATATAAATATCATCAATAAGATTAACGGCCTCTTCATAATGTTTGATTGTCAATTCTTCCATCTGCATATCATGTACTAAAAAATCTTTTAAATTAGAAGTATAGGAAACATAACTACTTTGCCAAGGAATAATCATATTAAAGTTATCATTGAACGTATTATAAGCTGGTGGATAACCTAAAAGGTCAATCAATTTACCTAAAATATACAGGTGATGCATCTCTACTTTAGCGATTCCAAGTAGTGTATCATGAACTTCATCATTAATGAGACTCTGATATAAATATTCATGAATAGCCGTATCTTCTCCACCACAACCGGCATAACTTTCTAAAAGAATTTTAGCCGTCTTTTTATCAGGCCTCTGAACTATGATAGGTGGATAAGGTTTATTAGCGCAGTAATCCATATAATTATGAGACACTTTCGTCATCTACTAAACGAGAAATTAACATGGTACTTGGAATATCACCAACGACATTAATACAAGTAGCAGGAGCATCAACTAACCAACCAATTGTAGCGATAATAGGAAAAGCTGTTACTGGAAAATGATATAAAGAGACAATTAACATCTCACCGATTAAACCACCACCTGGTATACCTGACATAACAACCCCACTTAAAACCGCTACTACTAAAGCTATTATAATTTCACTAGGACTAGAAAAAGAACGACCAAATATTGAAAACAAGAAAGCTATTTTTAAAATAGATGCCATACTAGAACCTTCCATATGGATAGTAGCCCCTATCGGTAAAACTACTTCACTGACGTCCTTTGGTAAATCCATATCTTCACAAGTCTTCATATTAGCTGGTAGACTCGCTAAAGAAGAACATGTACCTAAAGAAGTAATTGTCGATAGTAAGACATGATGATAAAATAACTTGACCCCTTTCTTACGATAACTCATATAAGCATATAAAGAATAGAAAATAACATAGTAAAGGAAAGCCATAACTAGATATAAAATAAAGGCTTTAGCATAACTACCGATTAGTTCAGGTCCATAAGTTCCTACTAAACTAGCAAAATAAGCACACAATCCGATAGGAGCATAATACATAATAAGTTTAATCATCTTTAACATTACTTTAGATAAACTAATTAAAAATTTTCCCACTACTTTTCCCTCTTCTTTGCAAAGACGGGTACTAAAGCCAAAAATGATGGAAAAGATAATTAATGGTAACATATTACTTTTAGAAAGTAAATTACCAAAATCACTTACGGTAAGCATACTCACAATTTGATCTTTAAAACTGATTGTCTCATTAACATAATCATAATCTAAAACGATATTGCCTGATGGTTTAAAAAGAAGAACACCTAGTAACATAAATACACCGGCAATAAAACTGGTTATGATAAAGATAATAAGCATATATTTAAATATTTTACCTAATCTTTTTAAACTACTCATATTAGCGATACTACCGGCAATTGTTGAAAAGACTAATGGTACGACAATAACAAAAAGCATATTGACAAAAAGCTGCCCCAAAGGTTCTAACACCATAGCTTTATCTTTAAAGATAAGACCAATAATACTTCCGATAATAATAGAGCCTAAAAGAATTAAAGGAAATGTATAATTTTTAACAAAACGTTTAACCATATCAACCTCCTATCTAAATTTATGCAAAAAAAAAGAAGAAATGTTATTCTCCTTTTAAACTTATCTTAATTAAATAATAATTATTATCAATAAATCTAAACTCATACTCATAATAACTAAAATCTTGATAATTATCTTTAATATTAGTGTTATTAATTAAGACATTTAAACTCTTATCATTTAAAGTCCAGCTATGAAATTCATCAGAATAAGCAATGTAATGACGAATAGTCAAAAAATCATTATTAGGTATTGATTCAACAAAATGATATTGGCGATAATCATTTTTTACCTTAATAGAATCATCTAATAGATAATATCTTTTAGTCTCTTGATTATAGGTATAGACGTTATCACCATAACTAAAGGCACTTTTGATATAAGTAATATCATCCCCAAAGATTTTTTTCATACTAGCGTCCATTTCTTCTTCCTCAATCATGACTTTACCATCGACATTAACACGCGTTGAGATACGACTCGCTAAAGAAAGTTTAGCATTGTTAGATAGATTATTAACCTCTAATCCAACTTTCATTGCCTCTAAATCTTCTTTACTATAAATATTAGTTAATTCAGATTGGCTTAATGATACATAATTGATCGCATCAGTAGTTGTCATTGCCTCTTTTTCCTGTTCTTCTTCCATGACCTTTGGTTCTTCTACTTCTTCTTTTTTATCTCCACCAAAGAAAGTTGAAATACCATAAATAACTAATAAAATACCTAATAAAGAAAGTAAGGCATCACCTATCGTAAAATGTTTAGTTGGTAAAACCACATTACTCGTATCATTCTTTTTCTTTTTAGGTTTATCTCCTAAATTTAATTCACCATTAACAATAATAGGTTTAGTATCACGTTCATTCATATACACAACCTCCGTATTTTAATATTACCATAAAACGACGAAAAAGCCAATACTAATCAACTATTTCAATACCAAGTAAAGTCGATAAATATAAAGCTTGTTCAACATTCACTTGACATCCCTTTAAATCATCAATATTAAACGTTGTATGACTTAAAGTAGAATGTGATAAATCAATATCCTTTAAAGGCGTATAACTTATTTCACAATCTTTAAATAAACAATTATCAAAAATAATCTTTTTTAACTTATTATTCATCATTGTCATACCTGTAAAATCAATATCTTTAAAAGTACAATTACCAAATTCATCATGATTAATATTCGTATAACTAAAAGATGATGATTTAAAAGAAGTATCTTTTACCACCGTATCAACAAGACTTAAGCCCGTTAATTTAGAATCAATAAAAGTACAATGATGAATTCCTCCATCACTAATCTTGGTATTAACAAAATTACAATTTAAAAACTTACAGTCAGTGAAAAGATAACCATCTAAAGAAGTATCCATAAAAGAAATATTAGTAAAAGTACAATTAGTAAAATCGACTGGAAAAGATGTTTCTAAATACGTATCATCTTTAAAAGTTAAATTATGATAAGAATCAATATTAATATCAAAATGATCTACTTTAGACATGCTAATTCCTCATAACACTTCTTAAAAACTTTCATAAACATGGTAATCTCTTCATCCGTTGTTAGATAAGATATACTAATTCGTAAACTGGAACTAGCTCTATCAGTATTACCAGTAACACTATAGACTGCCTCTGATAGACTCTTATGACTAGAACAAGCACTTTTAGTTGAAATATAGACGTTATTCATCTCTAAAGCATGGAGCATCGATTCAGGCTTTACACCTAAAACACTAATATTTAATATATGAGGTAAAGCATCTTCGGGACTATTAATAGTAACTTTAGGTAAAGTCTTAAAAAATCTTCTTAAAGTAGTATTCTTTTTATCTATATCATTAGAAAGATGCTCATTAACTAACCGCAAAGCTTTCGCTAAAGAAACAATTAAAGCCGTCGTTGGCGTACCACTACGATAGATTGTCGTACTATCACCACCATGAATTAATGGTTCAAGCTCAATTTTATCCTTCTTTATTAAAACACCAATGCCCTTCATACCATAGAACTTATGGGCAGAAAAAGAAGCTAAATCAACATTATCTAAAGGAATTTTAATCTTACCAATAGCCTGTGTAAGATCCGTATGAAAATAACATTTAGGATAATCACGGATAATTTTACCAATCTCATCGATTGGTTCAACAATACCTAACTCACTATTAACCGCACAAATAGAAACTAAAATCGTATCATCTCGCATTAGATGCTTTAAATCACCTAAATCAACTTTACCATTTTGATCTAGTTTAACATAACTAACTTCATATCCTAACTCTTTTAAGAAATTTAAAGGTTCATTAATTGAGGAATGTTCCAAAGGCGAAGTAATAATATGTTTTCCCCTATTGGCATACTTAAAAGCAATCCCCTTTAAAGCTAGATTATTAGCTTCACTAGCACCACTTGTATAGATAATCTCTTTTTCTTTAACACCCATTATATCCGCTACCTGTTTAGTAGCTTGCTTAATTAACTTATTAGCATCTTGTCCTAATTGATGAAGTGAATTAGGATTACCGATATAATTTTGACAAACTTTAACATAAGTATCTAAAACATCATCATTAACAGGTGTTGTTGCACTATAATCTAAATAAATCATGATCTCACTCTTTTCATCAACTCTATTATATCATAATCAAGTTAAATAAAAAAAATTGTACATTAAGTACAATTTCAATTTTCTCTCTTCTTTACAATAACCAAAATAATAAGACCTACTACAATCGCAATAACAAGAGTAATTGTAACAATAATGGGAATATTATTTACTTGCTTATATATTCCATCATTAGTCTTAATACACTTATTAACATCACCTTTTTGTTTAATTGTTGAAACAACATCACAACTATCTTCACTATCATAATAAGCGTTAATAGCTTTTTTCAATTCTTTATTAGAACCTGTAAAATAATTAGAACCGATAACAACTAATGGCAACTTTTTACTCTTAATCTTTAAAGTTTCTTTTACTGTCGCATATAAATCTTTATTATCATCAACACTAATCTCATTAATAATGATACTACTATTATCTTCTTTTAGTTCTTCAATATAAGATATCTGTTTAGCACAATCTTTACAATCTTCTTCGGTAAAAACATAAACATTAACACTTTTATAAGATCCAGAAGCTAAAACAGCTGCATCAGCATCAACCATTATTGTTGAAAATAAAATAGTAAGAAGTAACACCATGACTATTTTTTTCATATAAACCTCCTATGAATAATTATATCATACCAAATAAGATAATTCCATTAATTTTAATGATTAATCATTTATTTCAGCAATAAAGATTATATAAAGCATTTAAGGAATAATTTACTGTTAAATCTAAATCATCCTTATAGT
>CANRPL010000046.1 GCA_947632495.1 uncultured Bacilli bacterium | reverse complement strand
GTTGGTGTACTTGGTACTTCATAACTTGGCATCTGTGGTTGTTCGTATGTTGGTGTACTTGGTACTTCATAACTTGGTATCTGTGGTTGCTCATACGTTGGTGTACTTGGTACTTCATAACTTGGCATCTGTGGTTGTTCGTATGTTGGTGTACTTGGTACTTCATAACTTGGCATCTGTGGTTGCTCATACGTTGATGTACTTGGTGCATCAAAACTTGGTACCTGTGGTTGCTCATATATTGGTATTCCAGGCATTATTGATTCAACTACAGGAGTACTAGGTGTTTGATAACCAGGAAAGTTTGATGCGTCTATAGTTGGAGTACTTGGTACTTCTGGGATAGTTGGTGGGTTAACACTACTAAATCCAAAACTACTGCTTGGATTAACATTAACCTCTGAACCAATAACTGGTAAAACATCAGGTTCAACAATATTCATACTAACAAGACCATCACTAGGTAATTCTGATACGGTTGGAGTTACCACTTGTGTTGGTACAGGATTTGTTGGATTAACAGGAGCTGCATTTTGTGAACCATATTGTGGTGGAACAGCCATTTGTAACGTATTAAATGATTCGTTTGAATCTAACACCGATACTGATGAAGCTTCATTATCATATGCGACAGGAACAACGGGAGCTGGAACAGGAACAACTACTTCAGGTGGAGCTTGGAAAGGATTAACCTCTACTTGACTTTGATTAATTTGAGGTTCTAATTCCGTCATCGCAGCCAAAGCTGGATTAGTTAGTTCTTCCGTCTCATTATTTCCAGTATCAAGAGCAGGATTAGCATTAGCAAGTTGATCTACCGGATTATATAATTCTTCTTCAGGTGGAGTTTCAACATTATATAATTTATTATAGTCGAAAGTATAATCATCAGCTGTTAATTCGTCGACGTTTTTCTTATCTTCACTAGCATCTACTTCTTCCATTTTTTCTTCCTGATTCATTTTGAACCTACTTTCTACTTATCTTTTAGCAATTGGCATATACTAGAACCAATCCCCATTCTTCTACACTATAGTTAGTTTACCATAAATCTCAAACTTATTCAAGAAAAAATAGTATGTTTTGCTTAAACATACTATTTATTTGTCTAGTTTTATATGTAGTTCTTTTAATTGAGCATCAGATACGGTATTTGGTGCTTCTGACATTAAACAAGATGCTGATGCTGTTTTAGGGAAAGCAATAACATCACGAATATTATCTGTTTCGGTAAGAAGCATTACTAAACGGTCAAGACCAAAGGCAATACCTCCATGTGGTGGAGTACCATATTTTAGGGCATTGACAAAGAAACCAAATTTTTCTTCTACTTCTTCTGGGCTTAAACCTAAAGCTTCAAAAACTTTTGATTGAATCTCTTGGTCATGAATTCTAATGCTTCCTCCACCAGCTTCATATCCATTAATAACAATATCGTATGCTTTTGAGTAACAATTAGCTTTATCATCAATTAACTTATCAACATCTTCATCTTTAGGAGCAGTAAAAGGATGGTGACAAGATACATATCTTCCCTCTTCTTCACTATATTCAAAAGTTGGAAAGTCAGTAACCCATAATAATTGATAATCACCTTTCTTAATAAGATCTAAATCACGGCCTAATTTACAACGTAAAGCACCTAAACTTACTTTAACTGTATTATAATCACCATTAACAATTAAAACTAAATCACCCTTTTCAAGTTTTAATTGTTCTTTTAAAAGGTTAGTCTCATCTTCTGTCAATCCTTTAGCGATACTACCTGTAATCTCGTCTTCAATTTTTAGGAAAGCAAGTCCACTAGCACGATATGTTTTAACATAATCAGTAAGCTTATCAAGCTCTTTACGGGAATATTTACTAGCAGCGCCTTTCGCAACTAAACAGTTAACAATACCACCTTGATCAATGACATCTTTAATAAATGACATACTTGTATGACGAAGAATATCAGTAATATCTTCAATTGGCATAGCGAATCTTAAATCTGGCTTATCACTACCATAAAGGCGCATCGCTTCTTTATATGGCATGCGACGTAAAGGAAGTTCTACATCAATGTTTTTAATCTTTTTGAAGACATAGGCAACTAGTCCTTCACCGATAGTCATGATATCGTTTTCATCGACATAACTAGATTCAATATCAATCTGCGTAAATTCAGGCTGACGATCAGCACGCAAATCTTCATCACGGAAACATTTAGCAATTTGAAAATATTTTTCAAGGCCACCAATCATTAATAATTGTTTAAATATTTGTGGAGATTGAGGTAAGGCATAAAATTTTCCATCATTGACACGGGAAGGAACTAAATAATCACGTGCTCCTTCTGGTGTTGATTTACACAAAACCGGTGTCTCAACTTCTAGAAAGCCTAAACTATCCATATATTCACGAACCGCCATCGTTATTTTATGACGTGTCTTTAAATTACTTTGTAAACTATTACGACGTAAATCAAGATAACGATATTTTAATCTTGTATCTTCTAAAGCTGTCGTCTCATCAGTAATCGCAAAAGGAACTTCCAAGGCAGTATTAAGAAGAGTTAACTCACTAACTAGGACTTCAATCTCACCAGTTGGAATCTTATCATTCTTACTTTCACGTTCACTTACTGTACCAATAACTTTAATAACATATTCATTACGTAGTTCAGAGGCCGTTTGATAGCAACTATCTTCTGGTCGAATAACTAATTGAATAATACCACTACGATCACGTAAATCAATGAAAATTAAGCCACCTAAATTACGTTTCTTACCAACAAAACCATATAGCTCAACTGTCTCACCTACATTTTTAATCGATAAACTAGTATTTTCTATTTTTTTCATATTTACCTCCATAAACTTGTTGACATTTAATCTAACAATATTATTCTACATCAGGTTAAAAACAATAGCAAGAAAAAAGAATCAAAATTGATTCTATTTGTCACTATGATCACCATTAAGTTGCTCATTGAATATTTGAAGTAACTTATCTAAAAGTTCAGCATCTTCAACTTCATATAAACCATCCGTTTCATCAAAAGCACAGAACATAAAATTACTATAATCTGCGCTATCCATTAGATAGACATAATTAATGTCATCTAATACCGTTGAAGCCGCTACTACATATTCTTTGTTATCTTCTAATGTTAAAATTTCCCCTTGTTCAATCATTTTATCCTCCTATCTTACAAAGCCATGCTCTTCTTCATCAATAACTTCAAAATCATCAGGCACTTCTTCAATTTGCTTTTTAGCCTTTTTCTCTTTTTTACCTTTACCGGTCTTGTAGACACGATGATTATGTTTATAAAGCGCTATCGAACCAGCTAAAACAGCTGCTAGAGATACTGGATTTAATCCAACAAGCGCTACAGCAGTAATAATACCAGCTGCTTCCAAGGCTTTAACAATACGAGCGGACTTTTTATCACCTTTCTCGCGAGCCTGAATATGGTGTTTTTTACCAAAGCGCCATGCTTTATTAATTCCTTTTTTAGCAGCAAAAGCAATAAGCCCTACAGCAATAGCACCAGAAGTAGAAAAAGAAAAATAACCGGAAAATTTTTGTAACGCTAAAACAACACCAGCCGCTAAAGTTACGTCAGCAACTTGTAAAAGGGCTGTTCCAACAGCTTTACGTCGATCTTTAATTGTATGTTTTTTACCAACAACTTCTTCTGTTTCTTCACCACTTACATACATTTTAATATCCTCCTAAATTATTTATATCATAAATAGTAGATAAGATAAATAGTTTTATCTTATTTTATCAACTATATTAGCAAAATCGACACTTTCTTGATCTCCTGTTTGCATGTTTTTTAAAGTCAAAGTCCGATTAGCAACCTCTTCGGTACCAATGATAATGGCATATGGTACGGCAAGACGATTAGCATATTTCATTTTCGCTTTGATACTCTTCATACCATAATAAATATCGGTTTTATGATCATTTTGACGCAAATAACTAGCTAGCTCAATCGCATAATTTACACAACTATCATCCATTGGAATAATAAGAGCATCTAATAGGCATTTACGTTCAGAATTAATTATCTCTTGATCTTTTAATTGAGAAAATAGTCGCGTTAAACCGATAGAAATGCCAATTCCCGGTAGTACCTCATCAGTATAATATCCCGTTAGATTATCATAACGGCCACCAGAACAAATGCTACCTAAAGCTGGATAGTCCTTTAAATTAGTTTCATAAACTGTTCCTGTATAATAATCAAGTCCACGAGCAATCGTTAAATCAATTTGATAACAAGCTTCAGGCATTTGGAAAGTTCGAAGATGATTAATAACCTCTTTTAATTCTTCAACACCTAAAAGATATGTTTCATCCTTGACGCCCATTTTTTCTAATGCTACTAAAATCTCATCATTAGTACCTTTAATATTAATAAAAGTTAATATCTTATCAATAATAGCTGAATCTAATGCCATCTCACTTAATTCTTTTCTTATAGCTTCCTGCCCTATTTTATCAATCTTATCGATGACACGTAAAATGTCACTCGCTTCATTTGTTAAATTTAAAGAGGCAAAAAAACCATTTAAAATTTTACGATTATTAATTCTAATGACAAAAGGTCCAAAGTCTAATTGCTTAAATATATTATAGATAATAACTGGCATTTCCGCATCATAGATAAGTGATAACTCACCATTACCAACGACGTCAATATCACATTGATAAAATTCACGGAAACGACCCTTTTGAGGACGTTCACCACGAAAGACTTTACCAATTTGGTAACGTTTAAATGGAAAAGCAATATCTTCCTTATGTTCAGATACATAGCGCGCTAATGGAACCGTTAAATCGAAACGAAGCGATAAATCATTATCACCTTTATTAAAACGATATATTTGTTTTTCGGTTTCGCCACCAGCTTTTGCTAATAAAACTTCAGAATACTCAATAACCGGAGTATCTAAAGGTAGAAAGCCAAACTTTTCATAGACACTTCTAATTGTGTCACGCATTTGATTAAATAAAATTTGATCAGGTGGAAGCAATTCCATAAATCCTGATAAAATTCTTGGTTGAACTTTTTGCATAGTATCAGCTCCATGTCATAATCATATCATTTTTTACTATTTTTGACAATAACTGAAAAAAGAAACAACTACGAGGAAGCTGTTTCTTTCTTACTATTTTCTTTTATTTTTTCGATGCCTTCACTAATATCATCTTTATAGAACTTATATAGTGAAACAATAAAAATCGCTAATGGGAAAGAAATAAATACGCCCATAATACCAAAGATTATTCCCCCAGCAAATAAAGTAAAGATAGTCATTAATGGATGAATAGAATTAGTCTTACCATAAACATGAGGATTAATAACATAACTATCAATACTAGATAATATGAAGAAGGCAATTAAAGTTCTAACGAATAATGCCGGACTTACAATAAAGGCTGTAACAGCAGCTACAATGTTACAAGCTATACCACCAAAATATGGAATCATGTTAGCAATACCAGCCATTAAACCTAAAACAATAGCGTTAGGATGACCAATAATAGCGTATACGGCACCATATTCAAAAATAGATATAACCATAACTTGAACTAGACCACTTAAGTAATTACGCATTTCACCATCTAAAAGGCGAACAAAACGATAGGTTTTACGACTACGATGATAAAAGAACTTCTTCAAACCAGCACGAATACGATCCATATCGATTAAGAAGTAGATAAAGGCCGCTGAACCAATCAAAAGATTACCAACAAAATTGATAGATGAAGATACTAAATTTATAGCGCCATTAGATACATATTTTGTTAAAC
Organism: uncultured Bacilli bacterium; assembly: GCA_947632495.1. Taxonomy (GTDB): domain Bacteria; phylum Bacillota_I; class Bacilli_A; order RF39; family UBA660; genus UBA5578. The sequence continues at coordinate 5,511 of CANRPL010000046.1, read as the reverse complement.
CATCAAGTATCTCTTTAGAACTGTTGCTAATCGTTTCTTGAATACCACTAATATTAATATTCCAATTATAAGTGGATAATTCTTTAATAAAAGCATTGATACTATCAAATAAAGCTGATATTTGACTAACACAAGTTGTACTAATAACATAGACCATAAAAACTAGTAAGAGGATTATCGCAGCAATAACAATAAAGATTGATAAGCCTTTAGGTACCCCTTTATTCCTTAATTTTTGAACAATTGGATAAAAAGCATAAGCAAAAGCGAAAGCGATTAAAAAAGGAAGTGAAATCTGAACGATTTTGTTAAATATGCCAATCCAAAGATGCCCTGTATGATACATCAAATATACGATTAACGCTAAAAAAGCGAGATTAACTAACTTATAATCAACACGATCTTTTTTAAGCATTCTTATCACCACTTTCTAATAAAATTGTAATTGGTCCGTCATTACTGATACTTACCTGCATGTCAGCACCGAAAATACCGGTTTCAACTTTAACATTATAGATTTTAAGTTCTTCATTAAAAGCATCATATAAAGTAGTCGCTAACGAACCTTTCATAGCTTTAATATAACTTGGTCTATTACCTTTAGTACTATCAGCATACAAAGTAAACTGTGATATTGAAAGAATGTCTCCACCTACATCAAGGAGTGATTTATTCATTACACCATCTTCATCATCAAAGATTCGTAAATTGACAACTTTATGCGCTAAATACTTAATATTATCTAATGTATCTCCATCAGTGAAACCAACTAATAAAACTAAACCTCTATCGATACTTCCAACGATTTTACCGTCAACTGTAACACTTGATTTTCTACTTCTTTGAACTAAAACACGCATTATTTTATTATCCTTTCAACATTCATGACACCATTTAAGTGACATATATCACTAATAAACTTATCTAATCGTTCTGTGTTGTCGACTAATAAATTAATATCAAACATATAACGATCTTGGGAAGTAAGCGTATTAATACTTTGAATAGTAATATCACTATTGGATGTCTTATTAATAATATTAATTAATAAATTATTATTTTCACTAGCCGTAATTAAAATATTCGTCGCATACTTTTTTGATATACTACTATTCCATTTAACATCGATAATACGCTCATCTAAATCGGCAATGTTAGGACATGTTGTACGATGAACATTAATACCATGCCCCTTACTGATATAACCGACGATATCATCGCCAGGAATAGGTTTACAACAAGAAGCGACATTTATTTTAATATTATCGATATTATCAACAACAATATCCCCTTTTACTAAAATATTTTTTTCATCATTATTGATGACACGATCTAATACCATTTCTTGTTTTGTCTTTGTTTCATTATAAATAGCATTTACAACTTGAACTGGTGTTATTTTACCATTACCGATATTAATATGAAGTTCGGTCATATCACCAAATTTAAGTTCATCAAGAAGCCGCTCTAAATTATCATTACTATAAAACTCAGCAAAAGGTATCTTACGCTTCTTAACTTCCTTTTGAAGCATCTCTGTACCCTTTTTAAGATTTTCTTCTTTATCAATTTTATTATAGAAAGCCTTAATCTTATTTTTAGCTTGCGCCGTAAAAGCCATATCAATCCATTCACGTGATGGTCCATTAGAATTTTTATTAGTATTAATCTTAACAATATCCCCATCATTTAATTGATAATCTAAAGAGACAATATTACCATTTACTAAAGCTCCAACCATCGTATCACCGACACCACTATGGACACGATAAGCAAAATCAATCGGTGTTGAACCCTGAGGTAACTCAATAACATCCCCTTTTGGTGTAAAGACATAAATGGTATCACTTAAGACTTCTTCTTGAACATTATGAACAAATAATTCATCATTCTTCTCTTCTTTTAATTCCATTATTTCTCTAAAGAACTGTAATTTTTGTTCCATCGCATTTTGCATACTAGCTTTTACATTACTACCATGCTCTTTATATGACCAGTGCGAAGCAATACCATGTTCCGCCACTTGATCCATATCATAAGTTCTAATTTGAATTTCAAATAAGTAACCATCTAAACCAAAAACGGTCGTATGAAGTGATTGATACATATTAGTTTTAGGCATAGCGATATAATCTTTAAAACGTTTAGGTATTGGACGATATTTAGAATGAATGATACCTAAAACTTGATAACAATCAGGAATCGTATCAACAAAAACTCTTAAAGCCAGTAAATCGTAAATATCACTAAAGCGTCTTCCTTTATCTAGCTTTTTATAGATACTATAAATACTTTTAGCGCGTCCTTTTATCTCATGTTTAATATTATGCTTATCAAGTAACTCTGATACCTTTTGCATCATCTCATTGACAATCGCATCACGTTCCTTACGAGTTTGATTTAATTGTTCAACAATCGAAAAATAAACATCAGGTTTTAAATAACGAAGTGATAGATCTTCTAGTTCACTTTTAATCTTATTCATACCTAAACGATGGGCAATTGGCGTTAGAATATCCAATGTTTCTTTAGCATTTTCTTTTTGTTTACGCTCTGATAAAATCCATAACGTACGCATATTATGCAAACGGTCAGCTAACTTTAAAATTAAAATACGAACATCTTCACAAAGACCTACTAAAATTTTACGATGATTAGCGATAACCGCTTCATTATCACAAGTAAATTTCAATTTATTAATCTTGGTTACACCATTTACCAAAGAAGCAATCTCTGCACCAAATTTATCACGTAATTCTTCTTCAGTTACATCACAATCTTCAATTGTATCATGAAGTAAAGCCGCACATATCGTGGCAGCATCCGCATCGATTTCAGCTAAAATTAAAGCGACATTTAAAGGATGAGTAATATAGTCTTCACCTGTTAATCGCTTTTGACCAAAGTGCTTTTCATAAGCATATAAATAAGCACTAGATATTTTTTTTAATTCTTTCTTATCCGTTATATAAGTACAAACTTTTTCATAAAGTTCATCAAAAGTAATATTCGGATTATCTTTCGGCATAGTATCACATCCCACATTTATTAAAACTCTATTAAAATTATAACATATAATTAGCTCTTCAACCAACTTTTTCACACTTTATTTTCTAGGTTAGATATGTTATACTTTTACCATAAGCAGGTGGTAAAATGGAAAAAATAAAATATTTAATTAAAAGAATATTTGCGATGAACTATAAATCTTTTTTGGAAGTCATTAATCGTATTCATCACAAAACCAAAAAGAGTCGCATATATCTATTCTTTGACATTATATACTGTGGATTAAAATATCAAGCTGGTTATTTTGATTATGAGCTTTTCGAGATGTACAATTTAAATCGCAAACAACGTAAAACGGTACTAACGAGAGGAATCAATAATCACTTTGTTAAAAAATATAACGATCCTTCATTTACTCCTATCTTTGTCAACAAAGATAAATTTAATGAAAAATTTAAAGACTTTATCAAACGTGATTGGATGATTGTAACAGAAAATAATCGTGATGAATTTTTAGAATTCATTAAAGATAAAGGAGAAATCATCGTTAAACCAACCAATGGCACACATGGTGATGGTATTAGAAAAATTAAGCCAACTAAAGATACCTATGATGAATTACTTAAAAATGGTACAACGTTAGTTGAAGAAGTAATTAAACAGATTCCACACATGAATAAATTAAATGATAGTAGTGTTAATACAATTAGAGTTATTACTTTAAACGATGATGGTGATGTTCATATCGTCGTCGCTTATTTAAGAATCGGTAATAATCGTGTCGTTGATAATTTTAATGGTGGTGGTATGGTTGTTCCAGTCGATGTCGAAGACCATATTATTCACTATCCAGCCGTTGATAAAAAGGGTAATGTTTATTATTACCATCCAACGACTAATACAAGTATTGTCGGCTTTACCATTCCTGATTTTGATAAAATTGAAGAATTAGTAACCGCAGCCAGTAAGATTGTTCCCGAAGTTAAATATATTGGTTGGGATGTTGCCCTATCAACAAAAGGGCCATGCTTAATTGAAGGAAATGATTATCCAGGACATGATATCTATCAACTACCACCCCATCGTACCGATGGTATTGGGGTTCTACCACAATTTCAAAAATATTTAAAATAAAAAAAGGAATTAGCAATTAATTCCTTTTACTTTTAGCTCTTCAAATTCATCTTTGTCATCTACTTCATACCATTTCTTCTTCTCTGGTTTACCAATATTACGTTTCTCAAGTTGTAACCAAATCTGTGGCGCTAAAAAGACAGATGAATAAGTACCAGCAATTAAACCAATTAACAATGCATAATTGAAGTTTAGAATCTCACGTGAACCTAAAGCAATTAAGCAAACAACAGGAATAATCGTCGTAATAGATGTAACTAAACTACGAACTACAGTTGACTTAACGCTTGAATTAACTAATTCTTTAAGTTCATCATAAGTCTTAATACGATCTTTATATACTTTACGTTTTGTTTCACGAATATGATCAAAGACGACGATAGTATCATTTATTGAATAACCAATAATTGATAAGATAGCCGCAACAAACATTGGTGAAACTTCAAAACGAAGTAAACTAAAGATAATAACGACAACTAAAACATCTTGCGTAAGAGTTAAGATAGCTGAAATACCATAGCGGAATGTAAATCTTAATGATATGTAAATGATGATACCAATAGCAGCATAAATTAATGATTCAATAGCGTTCTTAACTAACTCTTTCTTAACAACATTTGATACAGAACCAATACTTGTTGTTACAGAATATTCATCATTAAAATGCTTCTCAATTTTTTCCGTTTGTTCAGCATCTAAAATATTATTTAAAGTTATATATATTTCATTATTATTTAATGAATCAGATGAACTGACAGTATATCCTAAGTCTTTTAAGTCCTTAACAGCTACTTCTTCTGTTAAATTATCTTTAGCACTTAAAGAAACAGTTGAACCACCTTTAAAATCAACACTTAAATTTAAGCCTTTGAAATATAAGAAAGCCCCACCAACAACGAGAAGAATAACTGTCGCTGTTATGAATTTAGCACGATGACGAACATAATCAATCTTAGTTACCATAGGACGACTATCTAGATCTTTTATACCAATGAAACTATTAAAATGTCCTTCAAAGCGATTACTCTTAACAAAGCCCTTTAATAGTAGACGAACTAAATATACCATAACAAATAAAGTTACGACGATGCTGATAATTAACATAGTAGCAAAACCTTTAACGCTACTTTCACCAAAGATAAATAAGATAACAGCAGCGATTAAAGTAGTGATATTAGCATCGATGATAGATACTAAAGAACTTTTATTACCTGCTTCATAAGCATGTTCCAAATTAGCCTTATTACGTAGCTCATCTTTAATACGTTCAAAACTTAATACCGTCGCATCGACAGCCATACCAATACCAATAACGACAGCAGCAATTGATGGCAAGGTTAGACGACCACCAACTAAATTAAAGATAGC
>CANRPL010000045.1 GCA_947632495.1 uncultured Bacilli bacterium | reverse complement strand
CCCAGTAGCGACTAATAAGATACGTGTAATATCACCATTTAACATACTTTTATAAATATAACTATTAAAGACTAATGGTAGACAAGCGGGACCACTTCCTCCAGCATATACTGGTTGATTATCTAAATCGTAAATCATACAGGCTGTATCATCATAATTATTAAGGGTTATATTATATTCTGTTTTCATATATTCCGTTAAAATACGTTTGCCATAGATTCCTAAATCCCCCGTTAAGATTAAATCATAATAATTGATATCTCTTTTTAAATCTTTTAGATGTTGATAGATCGTTGTTGCGGCACTAGGTGCCATAACAGCTCCCATATTCATAGAATCGGTAATTCCTAAATCGACAACTCGACCAACCGTCGCACTTTCAACACGAATAGCTGATGGTTTAGAAGAAAGGAAAAAACTAGCTGCGCCTGTCGTTGTAAAAGTCGTAGTCTTCTTTTTAGGCCCTCCATATTCAACCGGTTGACGAAACTGTTTTTCAGCTCCATTATTATGGGATGATGTACTAACTAGGCAATTACGAATTTGCCCTTTGTCAATCATATTACTACCGATAATTAGACCTAAAACACTAGTTGAACAAGCCGAATAAATACCAATTAAAGGTATACCTAAAGTAGCGCTAGCGTAGTTCGTTGAAACAATTTGATTAAGTAAGTCCCCTGATATATGTAAATCAACATCATTTTTTAATTTATTAGCTTTATATAAAACCATATCAACACTATCAATTAACATACGACATTCCGCTTGTTCCCAAGTTTTAGTACCACAGTAAAAATCACTATACACTTTATCATAGTAACGTCCTAAAGGCCCAGCACTTTCATAAGGCCCAGCAATTGTACTTACTTCATTTAAATAAACATTGTCATAGTGAAAAGTCATTTTAACCTCCTATAATTAAGTAGCGTACTAAACCAAACAGATAAGCACTAACTACTCCACACATTATTACGGTTCCAGCTAATTTAAACATATTAGCTCCCATACCCGTTACAATACCCTCTTTCTTATATTCTAGTGTAGCGCTCATCATCGAATGAGCAAATCCTGTAATTGGAATAATCAGTCCACAACGTGCGAATGATACTAATTTATCAAAAAAGCCTAAACACGTTAAAAAACATCCTAAAAAGACAAGCGTGATAATCATCAGAGTACTTGCTTCTTTAGTTGGTATACTTAAAAGGCTAGCATATAAGTCAATTAAAAACTGACCTAATACGCCCATTAAACCACCGATGATAAAAGCAATTAGACCATTATATAGACGATTTTCTTTAGGTGTATAACGTTCAACTAATTCTTTGTATTTATTTTTATCCATAAAAGCCTCCTATCTCTATTATGCTTTGGATAGACTTCTTTTATACTTTTAAAAGCATTTTAAAGATTATATGTTATAATGATTAAGGTGATAATATGTTAGACCAAATAAGAGAAGCAAAGAAACTTTATCAAGTTAAGAAAGTAGAAAAAGTAGATGTTGTTAAAGCCGCTTTCTTGGCTATTGAAACAAACAAATATTATTTAAATAACGGAATGGAAATGACACGGGATATTTTAATAAAACCGGTTAACCGAGCGGCCATTATTATTCCAAGAACCAAGAATGGTAAATATGTCATGGTAATGCAGACGAGAGTCGCTACAGAAAATAAGGTAACAATGGAATTTCCAGCCGGCTTAATTGAAGATGATGAAGACATGATCGATGGTATGAAAAGAGAACTATTAGAAGAAACGGGTTATGAAAGTAACGATGTTAAAACATTGATGGAATATTATTCAGACACCGGTTCCACGCAAACGACAGTTACACTAGGTTTTGCTGATAATTGTGTAAAAGTCAGTGACCAAGATTTAGATGAAGATGAATTCATTTCATTCTTTGAAGTAACTATTGAAGAAATGGATGAATTAGTAAAAGAAGGATTAATTGTTGATGGCAATACCATGTTTAGTATGGAATTAATAAGGAATAGATATCAGTAGATATCTATTTTATTGTCTTTTTGAGTCTTTTTAAATATAATATATATCAAAGGTGATTATATATGGAACAGATTGAAGCTATAGAAACAAAACTATCACTATTAGATTTATACGATAACTTTATCCATAACCCATTACCTAATTTATTAACCGAAGATGACGTTATCAGGTTTTCTAGTAAAGGTAAATGGATTAGACAAGAAAATGAATCGTATACACTAATTTGTAAAAAGCAATGGGAATTAAGATATCGCGTATCAGAAAAAGGTAAATTTTACTTTAATATATGTCCTTTTCATAATAGTCAGTATGAAACATATGATTTTATGATTGATCCTAAAACCGATCGATTTCGTTGTTATGGGTGCTGCAAAGAAGGCTCTATTTTAGATTTTATAAAAGATGCCTACCCAATAACGACATTAGAGGCTATTCAAGTAATGAAACAAATTGTTAGTTTTAAAAATAGTTCTACAGTATTGAAAGCTAGCGATAGCTATTCTCCTAAAATTACTGCTATCGCTAAACATCTATCAGTAAGAGAAAATAGTTCTACATATTTTGCTTACGCTCATAGAAGAATAAGCGAATTGAACGTAAGAGTAGATAATTATCTTCACTTTTTAAGTCATCAAAATAAATTATATCCACTCACCAATGAAAAAATAGATAAAATAGCTAATAGACTTTGCGTTAATAGGCAGTTAGTAAAGAAGCATCTAGGCAATTTTTAAGGATAGAAGAAAAATACTTTATTTTTTCTTTTTTTTATGTTATAATCCTAGATGTATGACAAATGTCTCCTTAGCTCAGTTGGTAGAGCAACAGACTCTTAATCTGTGGGTCTAGGGTTCGAGCCCCTAAGGGGACACCATTTAAAAATAAAAGAGATGAATCATCTCTTTTTTAGTTTGCCTGCTTTTAGTAAGTTTAATAACTTGGTATTTTGACTAGCAGTACCTTGATAATCACTAATATCATTAGTTTGTGCAATTAATTTGCGATTAGCAAATGAACTATCAACACCGATACTTTTTAAAGCATCAATCAAAGATGGTCCATCATAATCAGGTATGTCGTAATATTCATCTTTTTTTAAAAAACCATTTAAACCACGATCTAGCATAATTTTAGGATAGTCTTTATAAGCATAATCTTTATCACAATCAACTCCAGCTATATCTCTACTTTTTCCACCAGCAAATTGCCACATTCCTCCTTTAGGATAACGTGGTCTAATATTAGTCCAATCAGCAACCCATTTATCAAAACGATTTAATTGTGATGTATCAATATAATTACGAAACCAATTGACAGATGCATAGATAATAAAATAGTAGCCCTTTTCCTCTAAATAATCACCAAAGCCTTTTATTGCTTCAGTAACAGCTTTTTTACCTGCTTTTCGTTGATATTTATTATCTTCCACATCAATCGCAATCGGATATTCAAATTTTTTACCACGAAGACATGTCTCATACATAAATTCAGCTTCTTGACGACCTAATTCATAAGATGTAGCTCTTGAAAACCAATAAGCTCCAACTGGTATACCAATCTCTTTAGCGCGACGATAATTTTCTTCAAATAAAGGATCAATATTTTTAGATTTACCATTGTCACTACCCGTATAGCCGGCTCTTATTATAGTGAAGCGAACTCCCTCTTCTTTAGCTAAACGGAAATTAAAATCACCTTGAAATTCCGATATATCGATACCAAATGTCTGATTCATTATAACCTCCTTTCTTCTTATCATATTCCGTAATTACGTGCCCGCCAAGTTATAATACACAAAAAAAACATACACATGTCTTTCATCAAAAAAAAATCCTTAATAAAGGATTATAAACATAATTGGTGACCCGTACGGGATTTGAACCCATAAATGCATGCGTGAAAGGCATGTGTGTTAACCGTTTCACCAACGGGCCATCATGGTGGACCTGAATGGACTTGAACCATCGACCTCACGCTTATCAGGCGTGCGCTCTAACCAGCTGAGCTACAGGTCCAACAAAAAGTCAATGCTTTTGCCAATGACTATTCAAGTATACCTTATTTTTCCTTTTTTGGCAATACTTTTTCTCTATTTTTTTACATTTTAAACTAATTACAATTATAGCCGGCTGCTAAATTAGTTTTTTTCGCATCGTCATAATTAGTAAAAGTAAGTGCTCCTAACTTATTCTCTACATCCTTTTTATTTGACACTATAATTGTCACTAATAGACGATTATGATCTGTTGTTAAAGAACTCTTAACATTATCAAAGTGATATTCATTATCTAACATTTTATCATATTCAGTATACATCGTTTCAAAATAGTCCATATAATTTTCTGATAAGGTAATATCGGTATGATAGATAACCGTATCAATATCATCATTATCAAAATAGTAAATAACTACATCCTCTGATTTAACTTCATTTTCCGCTTTAACATTATTTTTATGGCAAGATAATTTTTTTAATTTAGGATTTTCTATAAATTTTAGATTAGCATAAGCGATATCATAAATCGTTGGTTTGGTTGAATTATCTTGTTTACGCATAATTCGAATCATGATAAAAATAGCTAGTAAGACAAAGAAAATAACTAATAAGACAACAATTGCTTTCGTTTTCTTACGATCTTTAAAAAAGTCTTGTAATATTTTATTATTAGCTATACCATTAGTAGCTCCAACATGCATATTAGCGTTAGCATCCATGATATTACCAACAATATTAGATTCAACATTTTTCTTTTCTTTACCATGAGTATTATAACGCATAGCACCCTCCATTAAATCATAATTCTTAACTATTATACACCATCTATATTTATTTTAACAAATCAAGAAAAAGGCCTAAACAACTAGGTCTTCTTCGGACATATCGGCTATTTTAACAAATTCTTCTTTAGGATCAAAAGTATAGTTATTACGATATTTATCAATACTTTTACCACTGGCAAGTAAAACAGCTAAATAATTAATTTGTTCAGCATTATAATTTTTATCAACCAATAATTTTAAATCAACACCCATACGATGAGCGACAACATAAGCTTTTAGTTGGTCTATGGTAAACTCATCCGGATTTAAAATATCAGCAAAATTATCTTTTGCATATTGAACATAATAATGACTACCATCCGTAAACAAATCCGACTTATCATTATCTAATTCAATATCAACAGTAAATGGTTTAGAAGTAAACTCCGTAATCTTACCTTCCCCAATTAAATTTTGACGAGCTAATTCAAAAGCTTCACCATAGTCAATATTGGGTCTTGATTTCATTAATAGTAAAGCATCTTTTCTTACATCATCAATAAGTTCAACATTTTGAATACTAGCCATTATTCCCCTCCTTATAGCCACATCGTCCACAACAAGTCATTGCAATTGGAATAATTCGATTACACCCAGGACATTTTTTAATATGACGATTACTATGTTCTTTAAAAAAGTCCTGACGTTTAAATAAATATATATAATTGGGTAAAATCCAACAAAGAATAGTTCCCATAATACTAATAGCTAAATATATCCCATTAGTAACTTTGGTATAAAAAATATAATTAAAAATAGCTCCCAATAGAACAATGTAGCCTAGTAACAAATAAAAAGATATATTCTTCCTTTTCGATAAAAAGAGGAACGTAACTAGACTATAAATCATAATTAAGAGTAGCAGAATTAAATCAAAATAATTGACATCTTTAAACATATTAACTAGTGTAATAACATTTGTTATTAAATAAAAAGGAATAATAACATATGTCATGAAGTCTAGCCAAATAGTTGGTTTTACATTTTTCATTTACTTATCTCCTATTATCAACACTAGTATATCATATTTTAGGCAAAAGAAAAAGAACTTAATCGTTCTTATAAATTGACGTTATGATATACCTGTTGAACATCTTCTACTTCATCTAATAATGTTAATAATTTATTAAATGACTCTAAATATTCACCAGTTAAATCAATTTTATCTTTGGCTATCCATGTTATTTCATCAACATCGAATTCAACATTAGGCAATTTCATTTCAATAGCCTTTTTGATATCATATAAGGCTGTAGGATTACCATAAACTAAAATACTATCACCATCTGATTCAATATCTTCAACATCGACACCCGCATCAATTAAAGCTTCTAAAGTATCTTCTTCTGATAGGCCCTTGAAACCAACAACACAGACATTATCATACATATAACTTACACTGTTAATAGCTCCTAATTTAGTATGTGTCTTATTAATAACGGCACGAATATCACTAACTGTACGATTTAAATTATCTGTTAAGCAATCAATGATAACGGTTGATCCTGCAGGACCAAATACTTCATATTTAGTATTTTCATATGATTCATCAGCTCCACTATTAACCTTATCAATAGCACGATTAATAATGTCACTAGGAACTTGTTCCTTTTTTGCCTTATCAACAAGTCTCTTTAAAGAAGCATTAGCATCAAGACTTGTTCCGCCCATTTTGGCTGCTTGATATATCTCTTTAGCATACATTGAATATAGTTTTCCTTTGGCTGCTCCATTTTTTTGCTTACTAGCAGCTATATTAGGGTATCTTCCCATAAAGCACCTCTTTCTATCATCTATTTTAACATATTATCGATTGTTTCTCAACCATTAGCCATATTGCCTTGGGCTTTTTTTAAAGCTGATTTAGCCGCTAATTGTTCGGCTTCTTTTTTACTGTGCGCAACACCTTTACCATAGACAATATTATCAACTTTAACTACAATCTCAAATGTTTTAGCGTGAGCTGGTCCAGTTTCACTAACAACTTCATAATCGAGACTCTTACGATCCGTTTGAACTAACTCTTGTAAAACTGATTTATAGTCTTCAATAAAATCAATTCGATGTTCCTGAATCAATGGAATAATATTTTTATAAATAAAGGTTTTGACAACTTCAAAACCGCAATCTAAAAAAATAGCGCCAATAAATGATTCAAAGACATCAGCAACAATCGTCTTATTGTGCATTCCATCACGTTCTTGTTCGCCTTTACCAAGCTTTATCTCTTCATTTAAACCTAGTAGACATGAATATTCATATAAAGCATTCTCACAGACATAACTACTACGTAATTTAGTCATTTTACCTTCAGGTTCATCAGTCGTCTTATATAAATATTCACTTATAATAAGTTCTAATACAGCATCACCTAAATACTCTAGACGTTCATAACTGATCGTATTAGTTTCATTGGCGTATGATGTATGTGTAAAAGCCTGTTCATAAAGCGTTAAATCATGATAAGCAATATTTAATTTATCTAATATTTTCATATTTCTCCTTTCCGCTACTAATTATATCATACAAAATTATGGAGTACAACCAATAATAACCTTTATTTTTTTACAAACATTTAGTATAATTATATTGGTGTTTTTATGAAATACATACTAATTAAATTGATTAAATTATACCAAATTATTCCGGGGCCATGGCACAATTATTGTCGCCATATTCCTAGTTGTTCTAACTACGCCATTGACGCTATTGACTACTATGGAGCACTAAAAGGATCTTATTTAGCTATTAGACGTATTTTAAGATGCAATCCTTTTGGAACATATGGCTATGATCCCGTTATTAAAAAATAAGTAAAGGAGTCTTATGAAAAAAATAAAAGTATTATTAATTACTATCATATGTATCTTATTAACTGGTTGTTTTGGCAGTAACTCGATGGATAATATCGAAATCCAAACGACCGTCTATCCAATTGAATATGTAACTAATCGTCTATACGATAATCACAGTACTATCTCAAGTATTTATCCTAATGGTATGAATGCTGATGAAATAGTTAGTGATAAATTATTAAAAGATTATAGTGCGACAGATTTATTTATCTTTAATGGTAAAGATACTAATGAAAGCGACTATATGTACAAGATGTTTAATTATAATAAAAAGTTAAAAATTATTGATGCGACAAATAACTTACCTAAAAGTAATTATGTTGAAGAATTATGGCTTGATCCAATGAATTTATTAACGGTCGCTAATAACATTAAAAAAGGTTTTCAAGAATATACTGATACTACTTATCTATTAGACGAAATTAATAAAAATTATGATGAATTAAAAATTGAGTTAATCCAACTTGATGCGGATTATCGTGATATGGTTAAAAGAGCTTCTAAAAAAAGAATTATTGTTGGTAGTAGCCTATTATCTTATCTTAAGAAATATGATTTAGAAGTTATTTCACTAGAAGACAATGATGAACTTACCCAAAAGACAATTCAAGATGCTGAAGATTTAGTTAAGAGTAAAGAAATAACGACAATCTATATTCCAAAAGGAACTAAAGCTAATAAATATGTTGAAAATTTAAAAAAGAATTATAATGTCAATGTTGTTGAACTACATACCCTATATACTTTAACTGAAGATGATCGTAAAAACAATCGAAACTATGTCACAATTATGTATAACAATCTTGAACTATTAAAACAACAATTATATGAATAAAAAAGCACACTTGAAAGTGTGCTTCTTTTTTAGCATTTGTTAAGCATTTAATTTATGTTTATGATATAAACATATTGCAGTAATTATTGATAATGATATAATCAATAAAGCAAATTGATAGCCAATTGTATCACCAGTGTTTGGTACACTAACGACAGGTGTATTAGTTGAATTATTTTGAATGCTATCAAAACCAGTAGGAAGTTTAAAGCTCATATAAGATGAAGAACCAGATGCACCACGTTCCGTATAGAAAACAGTAATACGGTAATCTTCTGGTTTATTCTCTTTACCATTAGCATCATAATAAGTCACTGGTTTCATCCAATCCCATAGATTTACATAAATACCTGTTGATGAGTGAACACCACCAATATCGGCTATTAAAGACGCTTCCCCTACAGGATTACCTTTAGTATCTAATTTTTGTAAGAATACCCACATATCATCATCACCATAGAACCAATAGTTAAGTGGTGCGATATAACCTGGCATTAATCTGAAATCAATACTATATGACATACCAAAATATGAATTATGATTCAACGAATCATCTGAAGGTGGAAAATTAAATTCGCTTAAAGAATTATTTTTTTCTGTTTCAACATCGCTAGTTATATTTATTGGTTTATCAGTATCACCAAATAGCGGATCGTGACCTTTAGTACCAGCAGATGGTGCGGTATCCATTGGCCAGAAAGAGTTACCATATATTGTTTTTCCTATAGGATTACCCTCTTTATCAACATAAGTATTACGGAATTTATCTAGATTAGTAATAGATGTAGTTGTTGCAACTTTTCCCTTACTATCAACTTTATTTTGTTGAACACTAGATAGTATAACAGTTCCACCATTTCGTTTAAAAACTAAATTATAATAAGTACTGTTCTTCTTTCCTGTTTTAACATAAGCTGTTTTACCTGGAATATTTTTTGAACTAAACAAATCTGGCGCACTAACTTTACTATTCCATACTGGTACTGGTAAACCATCGGTACCATATTTAAGTCCTTCAACCAAATCATAAGTAAGTCCATATCGGTTACAATTATTATATGAATTAAATGTTAAATAACCATACCCATTATTACAAGCAGATAAGAACTGTGTTTTTCCTAGTCCTGTTCCCGTGTTGGCATTACCAAAGGCGTATTTAACACTTCCACCACGGCCTACATAATTACTATGAATATTAATACCACGGCCTGGGAAACCGATTGTACCTGTTTCATAATTGGTACCTTCAGAAATATCGTAATCAAAGAAATTAGCATTTACTTTTAAGTCCCCAACTACAATATCATATACTAAACGGATTACAGTTCCCTTTTGAATTAATATTGTATAAGTACCATCAGCAGCCGTTGATTCTTTAACATATTTTAAACCACTTTCTTCAGTTGTATAAGTGGCAAGATTACTATAATATTTATCTTCCGTTCCAGGTATAGTCAATGTTGTATCATTAGTATCATCGGTGAAAAGAATTTTTTCAGTTTGATGATATGGTCCTTTACCTGAAAGTGGAACATTATAGACAACAAAATCATTACTTGCTAATTTAGTAGTATCAATATATTTTTTATCAGCATCCCAATTTGGATCATCTTTTTTTGGCTGATATACATATATTTTAGATAAAGTATAACCAGCCATACTATTATTGAGATTTTGAAGTGGGCTCATATATTCAATACTTGGTTTAGCACTATAAGATGTCTGTTGATCCATAAATAAAGGAACAAATGTAGTTACAGTTTGTAAAGATCCATCTTCTTTTAAACCAACGTCATAATATGACATACCCCAATCTTCATTTTGTGGCAAATTATTTTTATACTTAGAAAATGTTCCATAATTTTCTAGACTATGCGTATGCTCATAAGATTCATTTTCTAATTCAGATGATGTATTGATAAATCTAAGGCTTCCACCACTATCTTTATCAACTGTTTCAAAATTTAAATATACCTGTAATGTGTATTTTGCTGATGTGTCACTTGCTGATACAGTATGCATATCAAAAAACATACTACCAACCATTGCCATACTTAATATGAATGACATGCATACGTTGATAAGTTTATTTAGTATTTTTTTCATTTTCAAACTCCTCTCAATATAAGTAAAATTTCGGTAATATACTAGCAAAATATCGCCGGACTCCTACTCTAAAACAATCTTATCACTAAAAAAAAACAAGTAATTTTTTCCAAAAATATATTAATCTAAATAAAATTCTTTTTATCTTTTTTTGACGCAAAAAAAGCATCATTTACGATGCTTTTTCTTATGACGTTTTTTATGTCTAATAAAGATAATAATGATAATTAAAAGAAAAATAATACCTGGTATAATAACAACTAAATAATTAAACTCTTCTGGAATAATCATATTAGAAGTTACATAAATATCTTCCTGATATAATACGTCATCATTACATTTTATACTATAAACACCTAATTTAGTACCAACTATATCCTCTTTAGTAAGCTCCGTCTTTCCTTCAAAAGATTTATCCAAAGAACATTGAACGGGAATTAGTTTATAAAAATCATCAGTAATTTTAGTATTATAATCAAGCGTTGTTTGATTAGATAAAGTCAAAGTAACAATAGGACTATCTTTTTCAATAATAAGTCTTTTTTCATAATTAGTAAAATAATAGTCATAAATAGTTTTAGCGTCTAATAGATGCGTCGTTTTATCTTTATAAGGTGCGCCTAGAGTTACTAACATATAATGGACATCATTATGTGTTGCGATACTAGCTAAACATAAACCAGCATCATAAGTAAAACCTGATTTAGAGCCATCTAACATACTAGCTAACGAAGGTGCGATTAAACGCGTCGCTTCAAAAGTATGTTTACCATTAGATGATTCATAAGTATCAGCCATAAAAATAGTTTTAAAATTTTCATTTTTTAAAGCTTCTTTTAAAATAATTGATATATCTCTAGCAGTAGAATAATTGTTGGGATTATCTAAACCAGTAGG
>CANRPL010000044.1 GCA_947632495.1 uncultured Bacilli bacterium | reverse complement strand
TCACCATAAGTAGAAATGGCAAGGCCTTGGGCAGCCTCAGCTCCTGATGGCAACATCAAAGCATATAACAAATCTAAATAAGTTACTTTCTCCCCTATGGCGATTCCGGCTGTTGAGGCATTTTCTTCTTTTAGTGTCTTATACATACTACTTGTCATCGTTACTTTTTCATTAAGATTATCAATCTTTTCAAGAGAAACTAAAGCTGTCATAATTTTAGTTAAACTAGCGATAGGCACTTTTTCATCAGGCTTTACTTCATACAATATTTCATCATCATCAAGATTATATAAAATAGCATTTTTAGACTTTATTGTAAAAGCCCATACATTAAAAGGAATAACAAGTAATAATACTAATAAAATTAACTTTTTCATTCTAACGCCTCATTCTATCATACTGACGATATAAATATTGAACACCTTTTTCTAATTTGAAATAATGCCATATATAAGGTACTAAAAAGCCTGCTAATATAAGCGCTACAAAAGAAAAAACAAGATGGCTTAAAGACATAATCAAACTACCAAAAAACATAATTGCATAAGTAATTGTTACTAAAAGATGAATAACTCTCTCATGTTGAAAGAAAGATATTTTAAGCAAATGATTTTTAATCGTATCATCATCATAATTTTGGTTTTTTATTTTATCATCAATCTCATCAATATAATCATATAAATATTTTCTCATACTACATCAATATCATTATATCAAATTTTTATATAGATATAAATTAAAAAAGTCCTTATATAAGGACTAATTTTTTAAATGGCGGAGCAGGCGAGATTTGAACTCGCGCACCAGTTTCCCGGTCTACACCCTTAGCAGGGGCGCCTCTTCAGCCGAACTTGAGTACTACTCCATAAACCGCTACAAGTTAATTTTAGCATAAAAAAAATCTCTTTTCAAGATTTTTTTATATATTTATGCAACTAATTGTTGCTTTAGCTTCTCTAGTACCTTATGTTCCTTACGAGATACCTGTACTTGACTCATTCCTAAAGTTGATGCTACCTCTGTTTGGGTCATATCTTCCATATATCGTTTAGTTATAAGATCTAATTCTTCACTGCTTAATTTACTTAATTCTTGACGTAAGTCTAGAATATCACTATCATCATGGCGATTATCAACTTGAATATCATCTATATCTAATAAAGTATTAGTGCTATTCAAAGCTTCGGCCACTAGTTCTTCATCAATTTCCATAAATTCAGCTATTTCCGATATACTAGGAACACGCATTAAATGTTGTGTCAAATAGATACTAGATCGTTCAATTTGGACATATAACCTAGTAATATTACGACTTACTTTAATACCTTTATCTTCTCTTACTAACTTACGCATTTCACCTAATATATAAGAATAGGCATAAGTAGAAAATTTAGTATCACTAGTATTATCGTAATTATTATAGGCATTAATTAGCCCAATACATCCCACCTGAAATAAATCTTCTTTGTTGGGATAATTTTTAAAATATCGCATAACTGCATAAATTAATTTTTCGTATTCTAATATGAGTTCTTCCAATTTATCACCCTTATAGCGTTTAATTCACTACTTACTTCTTGAATGTGGCGTAAAATAAGTTGTTTATTTTGGATATGTTTTATGCCACAGACAAAGCTCACCCCCTTTCTTTCTTTAATATTTTGATACCACTTAACTAAAGTCATCATGACTTCGTCACTCATTTTATCAACTTCAGATAAATTGAAAACAATATTTGTAATCCCCATCTGATTAACTAATGTATCTAATTCTTTATCTAAATAGGTAATGATATTGTTATCCAATGAACCTATTAAACGAATAAATAAGACCCGTTCACGATATTCCATATTGTATGTAAACATATTACCTCCAACTATTATGAATATAATTCTATTAGACAAATAATTTTGTCGAAAAGATACTCATAAAAAAAATAATATAGTATCTCTACTATATTATTATTGATTAATATTTAATTTCCTTTAATAAAATCTTGATAACGGCTAAAGATACGATCTTGGCCTAGTAACTTCATAATCTCATATAAATCAGGAGTCATGGCGCGAGAAGTTAAAGCTACACGAAGAACCGTACTAACATCGCCAACATGTCCTTTATAAGCATCAGGATTATTTTTATACTCTTTTACCTCTCTTGCATAGCCAAGCTCTTCTGATAAATCTTTAATACGATTAAACCATGTTTCTTTATCATCATCAGAATGATAGTATTTTTCCATATACATATTTAAAATACGTTTTATTTCATCTATATCGTTAATCGTCTGGAATTCATAATCGGTAACATTTTCATATAATTCATCAAACATATACCAAATTTGTGACTTAATCATACTGTAGCAAGAATAATCTTTACGTGGTTTCTTTTGTTCCCTTTCAATATTGAATAACCTAGTAGCGTAATCCTGATGTTTTTTTAAAATTTCAGCAAAGGAAGGATCATATTCTTGAGCCCAATTAAGAGTACCAACATATACCTCAGGTGCTTTTAGATAACTGATATAATTTTTAGATATATTATATAATTTATCAACATCAAATAACGAACCACTACCAGAAACTTTTTTAAAATCAAATTTAAAATCATCAAGTGTTTTATCTTTGTTACAATCATACCACTGTTCAAAATTAGTATTCGCAATAGTCATAAGGTATAATTTAACAGCTGGCACGGGAATACCCTTTTCATGATAAAAACTAACAGCTGCCTCTGGATCTTTACGTTTACTTAATTTACGCTTTTTACCATCTTCTTCTTTCATGATTGGCGATAGATGGGCATACTTTGGAGCTTTAAAACCTAAAGCCTCAAACAATTGAACATGGATAGGTAGTGAACTAATCCACTCATCACCACGGATAACATGTGTCGTATGCATTAAATGATCATCAACAGCATGTGCAAAATGATATGTTGGAAGTCCATCAGACTTTAAAATGACAATATCTAAATCATTTTCAGGAAATTCAATCTCTCCTTTAACTAAATCGTTAACCTTAATCTTATTATCAAATGATCCTGGTGATTTAAAGCGAATAATAAATGATTCATTATGTTCTACTTTTTCACGTATTTCTTCAAAAGTTAAACGACGACATTTAGCGTATCTACCATAGTAACCGATACGTTGTTTACGCTTTTCTTGAATTTGTCTAGTCTCCTCTATTTCTTCAGGTGAGCAAAAGCAAGGATAAGCTAGACCCATCTCTAGTAAATGTTTAACATAAGTTTGATAAATTTCTTTACGACGGCTTTGAAGATAAGGACCATATGCCCCTATTTCACTATCTTCACCAGTCATACCCTCATCAATAGTAATATCAAAATTCTTTAAGTCATTAATAATACCCGTAATACCATTTTCTACTTCTCTTTTTTGATCAGTATCTTCAATACGTAAGAAGAAAACCCCATTAGAATCATGGGCGGCTTTTTTACCAATAAAAGAAGCAAATAAAGAACCCATATGAACAAAACCAGTTGGTGATGGAGCAAAACGTGTTACAACAGCATCAGGCGCTAAAGAACGAGCGGGATACTTATTTTCATAATATTCAATATCAGAACTTACATTAGGTAATAGTAAATCTGCTAAATCTTTATTTGTCATAGAAACACCTCCCTATCATTTTATCATAAGTAAGCTTTTTTAACAAGAAAAAAGGTTAGGATTTACCTAACCATAGCGTCTACCTTTTCGATATCTTTCGTCGCTTCTTGAAAATATAGTGGCAAGCGATCAATTCCTGGATACAAATCGTGATTATCTAAAACACTGATAAGACTAACCTGATCACCAAACTCGGCAATTTCATCTTGCGTATAAGCTCCATTTTGGGCTTGATGAGCATATATTGAAATAATATTTTCCATTGCTTTTGTATAGCCAGTGTTCATACGGCGTTCATTCTTAGTTGTGCTTTGTCTAGAAACTAATCCATAATTTAATAGTCCAACAAGTTCTTCCGTCTTTGTCGTTGCCATTAGTTTACCTCCGCTTCCAATAATTTTTTGTACACAATTTCAGCATCATTATTGAAATATGCATCAAATAATATATCACGACCAATGATTTTACTAATCAAATTGGTTGCCAGAAGTTCTTCTTCAAAATCACATATACCTTCATTACCTACTAATGTATTAGCAAGCATCTCCGTAAAACCCATATTAAGAGCATATAGGCTATCATTCTTATTAAAGCCATAGTAATTATCACAAGCTGATATAAGTCCTAAAAGGCCTTTCATCATTAAATGACGTGGATCATAATCACCTTCTAAATCACGTTTGCTTAACAAGATTTCATTATTGATGGCATCATAAACAACAGGTCCACGACGTTCATACAATGTTATTTTCCCTACTTTTACATCTTTTATGCGTTCTTTTAAAGTTTCTAAACTGACATTTGGAAACTTTTGATGGAAAAGGATAATTAAGTGAAAGATTTCATCTTTAACTTCAGGTGTTAAAGATTGGTTGCTATCTAAATTAGATTTTACTTCATCTAATACGTCCATTTATTATCACCTTCATCTTATTATCATTATACCATAAATTTAATTTTTGGAATAGTTTTTGCTATTTTTTTTTATTTTTTTAAAATTACTATTTTGTTGAAGAAGTTTTTTTACTTGCCGAGCACCATATTCATGATAGTTACTTTTATCAATTATTTCCTTTAAATCCTTATTATTTAAGGCCTTGTCATTATTTAATGCTCGGTATTCTTGATGGATAATTTTAATAATTGCGGACTCATCTAGTGGTTTTAAAGTAATAATTTCATCGATGCGGTTAATAAAGGATACTCCAAAATAATCATTTAATTCACTATTATTATTCTTTGTTTCAAAGCCTAATTTTTTATTACATGCCACATTAGTTGTCATTAAAATAATTGTATGATTAAAGTGAATAATATTTCCTCTAGCATCTTTTAATTCATTATTATCCAGGATTTGAAAAAATAAATTTAAAACATTTTCATGACATCTTTCAATTTCATCTAAAATAATTATCGTAAAAGGATAATCTTTAATTGTACTAAAAAGATAATCATTATTTTCATAACCTACATAACCGGCAGGAGCACCAATTAACTTACTTACTGTATGAGGTTCACTAAACTCACTCATATCTAGTCTTAAAATCCGACTTGATATCATTTTCGCAAAGTTAGTTGCAAGAGTTGTCTTACCAACACCAGATGTACCACTTAAAAGGGCGCTATAAACCTTATTGTGACCAGTGTGATTGAAATAGGAAGTAACTAAATCTTTGATTGCCTCTTCTTGACCAATTACCTTTTCACTTAAAGTACTAACCATCTTGGTGAGATTAAAATGATTATTTAACTCAAAAATAGGTACATTTACTTTATTGGATAAAACATCATATAAATCTTTTTTAGTTACTTTATTGATATGTTTAATCGTAAGATCAAGCTCTAATTCATTTAATTTACCCATTAAACTATTTTCCATTTGTTTATATTTATAGGCTGTTTTAAAATCACCTGTCATAACACAATCTTTCTTTTTTTCCATAATCACAGTCAACTCTTTAGCTAGAGAATCATAATTTTTAACTTGGGGATTATCTTTTAAAGTAGCATGGGTACACACTTCATCTAAAATGTCGATGGTTTTATCAGGATTTTTATATTCATAGATATATTTATCCGTAAGTGTAATCAAAAGATCTAACATCTTATTTGATATTTTAACATGATGATAATTTTCATAAATAGGTTTTAGTTTATAGATGATGTTTTTTACTTCATCAAGATTAGGCTCACTAATTATGACCTTTTTAAAGCGACGATCAAGAGCTTTATCCTTTTCAATATATTTTTTATATTCATCTAAAGTGGTTGCGCCAATACACTTGATCCGGCCCCGCGCTAAAGCTGGTTTAAAAATATTCGATGCGTCGATAGCGCCTTCAGCTCCTCCTGCACCTACAATCGTATGAATCTCATCAATAAAAAGAATAATATCTGGGTCGGCCTCAACCTCTTTAATAATCTTATTAACTTTCTCTTCAAACTCTCCACGATATTTAGTTCCCGCTACTAAAGATGAAATATCAAGATTAATAATTCTTTTATTTTTTAATTTATTAGGGACATCACCATGCGCAATAAGACGACTAATTTCTTCGACAATTGCCGTCTTACCGACACCAGCTTCTCCTACTAAAATAGGATTACTTTTATTTTTGCGGGCTAATACTTCAATAACCTGATTTATTTCTTTATCTCGACCAATTACAGGATCAAAGGTCGATACGACACTATCACTTGTAAAATCGATACCTAAATCATTTAAAAGACTCTTCTTCTTTTTATTTTTTTGTGGTATTTGAAAAATAAAATCTGTATATAATTTATCAATATCAAGATTAAAATTAAGTAGTAAACGATTAGCTATACCATCACCTATCTCAATTAGTGAGATAAATAAAGTATCAATCGTAACATCACTATTATTTTCTGAACTAATATCTATGGCACGTTCAAATATTTCTCGGACAACAGGAGTATATAATACCCATTCCGTTTTTTCATCACCATAACCGATTAATTTAATAACTTCTTCACGATATTTTTTATATGTAACATTATATTTACGGAGTGTTTTAGAGACTTTATTATTATCTTTTAAAATACCTAGTAAAAGATGTTCTGATCCTAAATAGGGATGTTTTAAATCAAACATTTCTTTTTTAGCTAGTAAAAGAACATTTTTAGTCTCTTCAGTAAATTTATTAAACATAGTCCCTCCCCTACATATTCTATGTATATAATGTGTATAAATTTATTTTTTAATCAACAAAAAATACTGATTAATTCAATCAGTATTTTCATAGATAACCATTGCTGAATAACAATAGACTTGATCTTCGGCAAACATCGCTACCGATATTTGATATTTTATATCGACTATCGTTTTACCTTTAATAAAACTATTTACTTGATCTTCTAAATCCTTTTCATGTTCTTCATCAAATATTTTAACTAACATCCTCTTCACCACAATTATTATAGTAAGAGTTGGCGTTATTTATTGTCGATTAATATTTACGAGTACGACTAGTAAATGAGCCACCTAAAGCTGGTGCATTAACAACTTGACGTGGATTAATATTATGAGCGATAAAACCACTATATGATGAGAAAGTTGTTCCCCAGTTTCCAGTCGCAATTGTAAGATGATTATGCGATCCTGTTGAGCAATGATCCCAAGTTTCGTAACGAGGGCTACCACCAACATGACCGATAACCGTCGATGACATAACCGTTTGACCAACTTTAACAGTAATATCCGCTAAATGATAGTAACCAGTTGTATATCTTTTACCATTAACTAAATGGTTAATATAGACCATATTACCACCACAAGATTGCTTTTTAAAGATAGCCGCAACAACACCATTAGCTGAAGCATATACATTAGCGCCATGGGATGTTGAAAAGTCAATACCATAGTGGAAGTCACTTGTCCATCGACCATTTAATTTATATGTACGACGTCCATAGTTACTAGAAACACGTCCTGATACAACTGAACGATAAAAAGCGGTATCGGCAGGTAATTTACCAGCTGTACATTCATCAATTGTTTCATCTAATTTACATTTATAAGTATTTTCATATAAATCAATCAACTTTTTATTAGCTGCTATTTCATCTTTAATATCTACAGCGCCCTCTAAAGTTTTATTTAAACTAGTACGTTGTTTTTGAATGTAAGTTTCAAGTTCAGCTTCTTTTTTATTTAACTGAACCTCTTTATCAGCTAGCTCTACTTTTTTATCCTCATTATCAGATATCTTCTTATTATATTCTTTTATCATATTAGTATTATGTTCACTCAACTGTTCAGTTATCGCCATACGATAAATGAAATCAGTTATATCATCAGCCGCAAAAATATACTCTAATTCAGCTGAATCACCAGTATTAGATAATTGATAATAACTGATGATTTCCTCTATCTCATTATTCATATCGTTGATATCTTTATTTAGCTGTTCAATCTCTTTTGTCAATGTTACGACTTCATCAGCAATATCTTCTTTTTCTTGTGATATCTGTTCTATTTTTCGTTTTGAAGCCGCAATTTCAGCTTGTGTTTGTTGTTGCTCCGCTTCATTTTGTTTTAACTCCGCTTCTAACTTCGCTAACTTATTTTTATAATCACGAAGTGTTTGAGAATTAGCTTCAACGGTAACCGTACGATTAGGTACGGCTACTTCAACAACAAGAATAAATATAGCAAATAAGATATAACTAATCTTTTTTATTAATTTCAAATTATCACCTACTCTTTTAATTCTTTACGAATTTTTTTATAGTCAGGACAATATTTTCCAACTAAATTCCAAAAACGTGGTGAATGGTCAAAGTGAATAACGTGACTCAATTCATGAATAATAACATAATCGATTTTATCATAATCATACTCTAACAAATGGGAATTCAATGTTATGGAATGATTAACTCGATTATAAACACCCCATCGAGTTTTCATTGCCCTTATTTTTAAACTAGGACATTTACTTACTTCTAAAAAACGATTACAATTATATTTTAGGCGTTCTTCAAACACTCTTCTTAATTCACTCTTGTACCACTTATCAAAACTTTTTTGATTAGGTGTATAGATAACACCATCGCCAAGTTCGACCTTATCCATTATTGATACCTCTATTATATCATAACTATTACCTAAATAAAAGAAACTATTCTTTTTTTCATTATGTCTGGATTGTCTATTTAACATTTTGATGATACTAGCTTGATTTTGATCAAGCATTTTCTTAATTGAACTATCACGCATAAAACGATTAGTAGTAACTAAAATCGTCATATTTTCGGTTACTCTAATATAGGTATTTTTATTATTCTTACGAACGATATTGACATCATAAGTTTGATTATCGATAGTATATTTCACATAAACACCCACTTATAACATATTAAAGAAAAGGAGGTTTTCCTCCTACATCTTTACAATAAATACAATAACTAATAAAATAGCTGTCAATACTAATAACATCTTCCATATATGTTTTAACCATGATGTATATGGTATATGTAAATAAGCTAAACCAGCAATTAGATAAACACTAAATGGAGTAACCAAAGATGCCAAACCATGACCAACTTGCATTACGAAAACCGTAAAGTCAATATTTCTAGCTCCTACAATATCCGATAATGGATTAGCTAAAGATGAAGCCAAAGCAAAATAGTCATTAACGAAAAAGCTATGAATAAAAGTCGTTAAAAACATACTAATACGATCTGGTAAAGAAAATGATAAGATTGAATTAATAATTGTATAGACAAAACTATCAGAGCCTTTTAATGAAACGACAATTAAAGTTAAGGACATAATAGCTAAACCAACTGTTGGCGCAATACGATTAAGTCCTTTTTTAATTCCATCCATAAAACTATCAAAATTAATATTATAGATAAACTTTAGAATAAGCATTTCAAGAATTAGTAAAGCACTCATTGTAAAGCCACTCCAAGCACCAAACGTTTCTGTCATACCAAATACTTTTCCTAAAAGATTGACATTTCCAACATTAGCATTAACAACTTTATCATAGACATCAGCTAATGCAGATGTATTGAACATATAATACCAATTATACATACAAACACTTAAAATAATAGTAACGATTGTCGTAACAACGATAATAGGAATATAAGTCTTTTCACTTTCTTCTCCTACTTCTATTATTTCTTCGTCTTCAGTCTCATTCTTAGATAATAATAAAGTACCAAATAAAAGAATAATTAAAATGAGAAGTAAAATTACTCTAGGAACAATATTACTATTTAGACCTATCTGTGAAAAAACACGGTTAAGCCCATTAATATTATAGTTATATAATGATCCTATTTGACCCATAAGCATCGAACCGATAGTCGCGGTAAAAGTAGTTAGACGACTATAACCGATACGTGTTAAAAGAGCCGCTACAAAAGGCAAAAACATAAATAAAATTAAATTTAAGCCAGTAAGAGATGCTATAACACAGTATAGACCAGCTATAATTAACAAGAAAGCTGTCCCATGACTGTCCACTTTATTAGATATATCTTTAACTAAACGAGCATAAGCCCCAGTCTTATTTAAGACGCCATACAATAAGCCAATTGTTAAAAAAGCCAATATGACATTCCCATATCCAATTTTAATAACCATAGCTTCAGATATTTGGACTAGTGTAACCGCAAAATAATTTAACAAATTTAATGGAGCGAGAATAATATCAAATAAACCAAATTGATTTAATCCCGTTGAGGCATAAGTACCATCATTAAAATTACCTGCACTTATAAACCAGCTTAATAACATATAGATAACAATGACAATTAAAATTGCTTTAAATGTTTTTTTATTCTCCATACTATCACCTCTATCATTATATCATATCTAGAACTATTTAACTAATTTTTATTTTACGATATAATATTTTTGGTGATTGAATGTTTAAATATAGCGATTCTAACAAACGCTACCACACCCTTGACTACTTTTATAGACACAAGTTTCATTGTAAAGTTGCTAAAGTAAGTTTGAATGCTGGTTTTACTTGTCCTAATATTGATGGAAAAGTTGGAACGGGTGGATGTATTTACTGTTCTAAACTAGGTAGTGGCGAATTTGGTGGTAACTTAAATGATGATTTAGTTACCCAATTTAACAAAATTAAAAAGATAATGTTAAAAAAATGGCCTAATAGTAAATTTATCGGTTACTTTCAAGCGCATACTAATACCTATGCTCCTGTTAAAACATTAAAAGAAAAATATGAAACCATTTTAGCGCAAGATGGAGTTGTAGGATTAAATATCGCTACCAGAGCTGACGCTATTACCGATGAATGCTTCGATTATTTATGTCAATTAAATAAAAAAACTTTCTTGACGATTGAATTAGGACTACAAACCATTCACGGAAAGACTTCTACCTTGATTAATCGTTGTCATGATTTAGCTTGTTTTGAACAGATGGTCAAGAAACTTAAAAAGCACCATATTAATGTCGTCGTCCATATCATTAATGGATTACCTTATGAAACGAGAGAGATGATGATAGGAACAGTTCGTTATTTAAATAAATTAGATATTGATGGCATTAAAATACATATGTTATCCGTCATTAAGGATACTAAATTAGCTAAAATGTATGAAAATCATGAATTTAATTTAATTACGAGAGAAGAATATATCGATATTGTCTGTGATGAATTAGAAGAATTAAAACCGGAAGTTGTCATTCATCGTATTACCGCAAGTCCTGATAAAGAAACACTAATTGAACCTCTTTGGTTGAATGATAAAATAACGATTTTAAACGACATCGATAAAGAATTAAAAAATCGTAATTCTTATCAAGGAAAAAGGTTAGATAAATAATCTAACCTCAGACTGTTGACAAATAGGTAAATATTTTTACTTATTTGTCTTTTTTTCATAAAAAATGAAAAATCTAGGATATTC
>CANRPL010000043.1 GCA_947632495.1 uncultured Bacilli bacterium | reverse complement strand
GTAACTGTTATTCAAATGTTGTGGATTAATATGGTTATGGATACTTTAGCAGGTATTGCTTTTGCTTTTGAGCCACCACTTAAAGAATATATGAGTGAATACCCCAAAAAAACTGATGAGCAAATTATCAATAAATATATGATAAGTCAAATTATAAGTATGGGATTCATTGGTTCACTACTTTGTTTTGCCTTTCTTAAATTACCATTATTTAAATATATTTATAAAGACTATTCGACGCTTTTAACAGCTTTTTTTGGACTATTTATTTTTATTGATATTTTTAATAGTTTTAATTCCCGAACTAATCGTTTAAATCTTTTAGCGAACATTAAAAGAAATAAAATTTTTATTCTCATTATGATATTTATTATTATAACCCAATTATTAATGATTTATTTTGGTGGTAGTGTTTTCCGTACCAATGGTTTAACACTAGTTCAACTAATAATAACAATTATATATGCTTCATTAGTTATTCCTTTTGACATTATTCGCAAAATGTATTTAAATCGTCGAAATATTAATACGGGAGTATAAAAATCATATTTCGATTAATACTATAAAGGGAGGTAGATATGAAAAAAGTCTTTTTGGGAATAGCTATGATATTAATGTTAGCTGGATGTAGTATTGGTACTGATATGACTAATACACCTACAAAACAAGTAGAAAATTATCTTGATAGCTATCAAAAGTTAGATGATAATGTTTTAAATGATCTAGATACTTTAATTGAAGATACTGAATATACTATTGAGCAACAAGCTCGTTATCGTGATATTATGAAAAAGCATTATAGTAATCTAAAATATGAGATTAAAGATGAAAAAATTGATGGCGATAAAGCTACAGTAGACACAGAAATTGAAGTAACCGATTATAGTAAAATTTTATCAGAAGAGATAAATAAAGATGATTATAAAGACGAAGAAGGAAATTATGATCCATCTAAATATTTTGACTATCAATTAGACCGCTTTGAAAAAGCTACGGAAAAAGTTAAATATAGTATTACTTTTAAGCTAACGAAAAAAGATAATGAGTGGGTCATAGATGATTTAGATCAAACTTCTAAAGAAAAAATACACGGTATATATATACATTAGTGTATTTTTTTTGTTAAAATAATATTAGGATAGTGATTTTATGAGTTATGAAGAGAAAATAAATATAATTTCCCGTAAAATTGAAAATTTGGATTCTTCCTTTTCTAGTGAAGAAATATTTTTAATTGAAAAAACGCCACATCTTACTAGAAAGATTATGGAGGCTGCTAAAGAAAATGATGAATTCTTACTTCAAATAATAAATCTACCATTAGGATTAGATGAAGAATTTATAAATGGTGTCTCTACAGAATTAATTATTGAATTTATTCATAGAAATATAGTTAAAAATAATTTTAGCTTACTTGGTGCTGAAGATTATTTAAGTCAAGAAGAAATTACTAAACTTCATGAAGAAATAAGGCCTATTTTACTTGGACTACCTAATGATGCTGAATTTAACGTTGATGCCTGGGGACTTAATGTTCTTTTGGAAGCTAAACAATATGAGAAAATTGCTAACATAGGTGGCAGTTTACCATCTGATTTATCAGCGCAATTAATAGATAGGATAATTGCTAATTTTCCTTTCAATCAATATCAACTTCCTTCACTTAACTATAAGATTTGTAATTACTGTGAGAACATTTCTGACATAATAGATAAATCAACTTTAGAAAAAATCCCTCTAGATGTTAATATTTTTCTTATTTCTAAAAATTTAGGTGATTTAGAAGAAGAAAACTATCAAATTATTATCGAAAAAATAAAAAAAGGATATCCTGTCAATGATGATAAGTTTAGTGAAATTCAAGGATTAAAATCATTTTTTGAAAAGATATCTGAACAAGACCGCATTGAAATATTTAATAGTCTTTTAGAACATAATTGCCTTAATATTATCTTTAATTTAGAATTTGATTTAGATCTTTTTACTGAAGAAGTTACATTAAAAATTATTAATGCCATAATGGATGGTTATTATGTTAAAGATGTCGATGCATATCATTATTTACCAATACTTGCTCGTGAAGACTTTCTTGTGGCGGCCATTAAAGGTGGCAATTTAGATTTAGTTTCTTGTGTTTATAAGGTAGCCCGTTTTTCAAATGAATTTCCTATTGATATAGATAAACTACAACAAATTCTTGCTGATGAAGTAAGACAAGGCAATAAAAAATTACTAACTTGTAAAAGTAGAGGTAGTGATGTAGCAAGTTTTCTATTTAGTCCTGAATTAGTTGATGCATGCCTCGAAACTGGTAATTATCATTTATATGAAATACCACGACATAATATAAGTATTTGGGATAACGAAGAAGTCATTAATCGTTTGATGCCTAAAATTATAAGTGGAGAGGTTAAACTTACTATTTCATTTAGTACACCAGTGGAAATTTTCCAAAATTATCCTAATTTCGTGTATGATTTATTAAAGAATCATTCTATTGATAATTTCTTTACTTATTTAAATAAAATTCCTCATAGTAAATATATAATGGGCGATAAAGAAATAGACATACTTTTAGAGATAATGGCTAATGATGCTTTATTCACTAAAGATTTATTACTTTATTATGGACTATTTATTTTTTCTAATCCTCGTCTCATAAATTTTTATATGAATAATTTTGAAATCTTTGGTGACGAAGTTATTACTTTCCTTGAACATAATGATGATAGTATCCCTTATACTAAAGAGTTATACGATGCTGTTAAAGATTATTATACACAAAAATTTGAATTAAACGTAAAACATACTGATATATTAGCTGAACGTTTTGGCTATCGTATCATTCGTTATTTTAATTATCCTAATATTATAAAAATAATTAATCTTTCTGATGAAGCATTTAATAAATTACTATGTCTTTTTGACGTTATGCCGTATACATTAGTTGATATGGAAATTGCTTATGACGCAATTAAACAGTATGAATTTTCTAAAAAATATACTAAAGATTTAAATATATTTGCCGATATTATGCATTCATTACAGGATAAAAATGATAATTATATAGAATTAATATCGAAAATAAATACTAGTCTTAATGATGAAGAATATATCAAATTATGTGATAGAATCCTTAAGGAATATCCTGAATTAAAAGAGCAATTAAAAGATCAAGATACTTTCTTTCAGTACTTAATTACTATGATTAATAGTGGTTCATCTAAAGATCAAGAATATTATGTTAATGTATTGCATATGGTAACACAATATTATATTGCTAATCTACGTGAGAAATATCGTGCTAGTTATCAAATGATTCAAGATTTAGATTTGCCATATACCATTGATGAAAAAGACGCTATTAATGCCCTAATTAGATATTGTTTTGTAAATAATTCTCGTCTATTTGATGAAAAGACATCTGAAACAATTAGCTTCATTGATTTGGTTATTCGTAAAAGTGGTTTAAATCCTGATATGGTTAAAGATGTTTTAGCGCTTTATCTTCATTTACCTAATTATGGATATAGATATGAGTTAAAAGAATTAAAAGCTAATATTGGAAGGGTTATTAAATGTGCCAAAGAAGTTATCATTGAGCGTCGTGAAGGTTTAAATTTTACGGTTAAACAATTAGATTCAAGAGGTGAATTAAAACGGGAATATTATATGCCACCTAATTCTATTGATATATATAGTATCATGGATAGTCTTCGCCCTGAACTATTATCTGATGGTATTTTAAGTGATGATAATAGTGATGCTTATGATTCATTAATTCGCTGCTTGACTAAATATAAATTAATACTCTTTCCGCCATGCTTAAGTGAATTATTAGAATCTGATGATATAATGATGTCTTTTGATCAAATTTCTATTGGTAGCTTTATATCCTATTTTCCACAAATTTATAGTGCGGAACGACAACGTTTAGCGGCTATTGATAAGGATACTTCTAAAATGACTTTAACGCTTATGAGCGCTATTATAAATGCTAATGTCTATTCTCAAGTATCAAGTGTTTATTCCCTAATTTTAGGTGAACAAGATGCTAGATTAATTAAGAAAAATCAAGGACCTAATAGTGCGAGTCAAAAGACTAGGGATAATGAAAGATTAATTGAAGCCATTCAGTGGACAGTTAATAATTATCGTCGCATGAAAGTTACGGTTCCACCTTTTGTCGGTGAAGTAGAAACGACAACTGCTCAAAAGCTTCATGTATCCGTAGGCAATTTTACCAATCCAGCCAATTTAACGCATGGTGAAAGAACTGGTGCATGTATGCGAATAGGTGGTGTTGGTGAAAGCTTATTTGAATTTTGTTTGGAAAATGAAAATGGTTTTCATATTCGCTTTGAAGATCCTGAAACGGGTGAATACATATCGCGTGTCAGTGGCTTTCGCAATGGTAACACTATCTTTTTGAATGAACTCCGTAATAGTTGTAATCCAAATAAATATTCTAACTATGATGTTGTAGAGGCCTGTAGAAAGGTTGCTCAGAAGTTAATTGAACTTAGCAAAGATAGTGAATGCCCAATTGAGAATGTAGTTCTTCATAATGCGTATGCTACGACTGGAATGTCATTAGCAACAACGGAATTTAATATTACAAATAACAAGGAAGGACTTCCTGGGTTCTACTCTGATATTGGTTCAAGTGGCATTGTTTTAGCTACAACAGCATCACCGAGTGATGGTATTACTCCTATTGACTTCGATAAAAGCAGGGTGCCAACATATCTTCCGGCTCGTGATAAAGCTATTTCATCGGCTAATATTAAAACATATGTAAGTTATATTAACCGTGTTCATAGTGTTAAGCAATTATTAAATGGTGTCTCATATGAATACATTGAACAACGGCCACTACAATCTAACATAGTGTATGGTTTTGCTTATATTGATGATAAAGGTGAAATCCACGAAGAGATAATCGATATTGATAAAAGGGCTGTAGCTGAATTAGAAGAGGCACGCCACTTAATTAAAGCATATGACTATCAAAAAGGAGATGATATTACTTATGCAGTATAGTGTTGGTAAGGTAAAAGACTTTGATGGCGTTAAGGGTATGATTGTTACGCCGGATGCAAATTATCTTTTTGTAGATAATGATAGTTCTGATAAGATTAATAATGGTGACTTAGTTAAATTCCGTGGTGAAATGGTAGCGGGTGTTCCTCGTGCATATTTTGTTAAACCATATGATAAAAATGATAATAAAGTATATATTAAAGTCAATCATGAAAAGGACTAAACTAGTCCTTTTTTTCATATTCTTATATAGGTGAAGAAATGAAGAAATTAATTATCTTAATGATATTGATAATTCCCTTTAAGGTAGCGGCTCTTACGACTAGTGCTAGAAGTGCTATTATGATGGATATGGATAATGGACGAATTCTTTATAGCAAGGATATAAATCGTCAACAGAGCGTAGCTAGTATTTCTAAAATAATGACGGCCGTCCTAGCAATTGAATCAGGGCGTATGGATGAAATGGTAACAATTGGCGATGAAATAGATAAAAGTTATGGTTCTGGTATTTATATAACTAAAGGTGAAGAAATTAAATTACGTGATTTAGTATACGGACTAATGTTAAGAAGTGGTAACGATGCTTCTTATGCCATCGCGCAATATGTAGCTGGTGATTTATTCGTTAAAATGATGAATGATAAAGCTAAAGAAATAGGTATGATTAATACTAAATTTAATAATCCTAATGGTTTAGATGAAGAAGCAGGTAATTATTCTACAGCGTACGATATGGCAGTTTTAACCTCATACGCAAACAAATTAGAAGAATATCAAAAGATAGTACAAACAAAAAGTTATGATGTTAAAACGAATAAAAATACTTATCATTGGGTAAATAAAAATAAACTATTATTTAGTTATCAATATAGTACGGGTGGTAAGACAGGCTATACTAAAGAGGCTAAACGGACATTAGTTACAACTGCTCAAAAAGATAATCTTAACTTAGTAGTAGTAACATTAAATGATGGTAATGATTTTGCTGATCACCAAAAATTATTTGAATATGGATTTAATAATTATTATCGTTATGAATTATTGCCCAAAGGTAATTTAAATATTCCAGATAAATTATATAGCGCCTATAATTTAAGTTTGAAAGAAGGTTTTACCTATACTTTAAAAAATGATGAAAAAGTCTACCTAAACTTTGTTTTAAGTGATAAACCACAAAATGGAGAAGTCGGTTTAGCAAAAGTAGTTGTCAATAACCAAGTTATACATCAAGAAAATATATATGCTACTAAAAAAGATGATAAAAAAGGTTTTATAGATTGGTTTAAAAGCTTATGGTAAATCGATTGTGGACTTATTTTATCATTATTGGTATACTTTATGGTCTTTTAACTGGACATAGTATGGCTGTTAATGAAACAATTTTAAAAAGCGCTAAAAGTAGTTTAGAAGTTTTTATTCAAATATTTCCTGTCATTGCTCTTTGGCTAGGTATTATGAATATTGCTACACAAAGTGGTCTTTTAGATAAGCTAGCTAAATTATTGTCACATCTTCTTCATCCTTTATTTCCGGATGTTCCTAAAAACCATCGTGCATTTGGCTATATGTCTAGTAACATAATTGCTAACATGTTTGGTTTAGGTAGTGCCGCAACGCCTTTTGGGCTAAAGGCTATGACTAGTTTACAAGAATTAAATTGTAATAAAAAAGTAGCCTCTAAAAGTATGCTTACTTTTACTACTTTAAATACGGCTGCTATTACAATTATTCCTACTACTTTAATTGCTTTACGAATAATGTATGGTAGCATTGATCCTACCAAAACGGTATTAGTCACTTTACTATCAACGGTAATGGCCACTATCTTTTCGCTTATCCTTGATAAAATATTAGCTAGGAGGTTATAATATTTCTAACTATATCTTACCTTTACTAGTTTTAATAATTGTCATTTATGGATTAATTAAAAAAACAGACTTATATGAAGCCTTTATTGAAGGTAGTAAAGAAGCTTTTAAAATGGGTTATACTATTTTTCCTAATTTGTTAGCTATGATACTAAGTGTTAATATCTTAATTAATAGTGGTTTTTTAGAATGGCTTTTTTCTCTTTTTTTAGGTAATTTGAAATTACCACTTGAGTTACTATCATTAATAGCGACTAAGCCTATATCGGGAAGTGCAGCATTAGCTCTTCTAAATAATATATATCAAACCTATGGTGTCGATAGCTTTGTCAGCCTTTTAGCGTCCACTATTGAAGGGTGCACAGATACTACTTTCTATGTTATTGCGCTTTACTATGGTAGTGTTGGAATTAAAAAAACACGTTATGCTTTAGCGACAAGTTTGTTTGGTGATTTTGTAGGAATTTTTACGAGTATTGTTTTATGTTACATATTGTTTAGTTGAAAATATCATCTAAAGATGATATAATGATAACGGAGGTAGAATATGAAGAGGATATTAACATTAGTGGCTTTAATGGGTACACTAGTTACATTGACTGGTTGTGGTGGAAAGAAGACTTTAAATTGTTCAATGAGTAGTACAGATAATGAATTTACAACGACAGTTGAAGCCAAGTATGATTTTAAAAACGATCGTATTAGTAAGGTAAATCAAACATCAACAGTTGTTGTTGAAGGTGACTTCGCTCAAACTTTTGATGAATATAAGAAAAGTGCTGAACAACTAGTTGAAGAATACAATAATAAAAAAGGTTATAAAGCAAAATTAGAAACTGATAATAATAAAGTTTCTGTTACTATTGAAATGACACCTTCAGAAATGTCTGATGATGATTATAAAGAACTTCATATGGGTGAAAATTACGATAGTATGAAATCAATTTTAACGGAAGATGGATATACCTGCAAATAGTATATCTTTTTCTTTTTTATTGTGTTAAAATAACAAAAGGTGAGATGGATGGAGAGATTACAAAAGGTTATCGCGCAGTCAGGATATTGTTCAAGACGTAAGGCTGAAGAGCTAATTGAGCAAGGTAAAGTTCAAGTTAATGGTGAAGTTATAAGTGAACTAGGTACTAAAGTAAATTATGATGATGAAATCAGTATTATGGGTAATGTCATAAATGTTAAAGAAGATAAAGTATATTATTTACTTAATAAACCTAGAGGTATTATTACTAGTACAACGGATGAAAAGAAACGTAAGACGGTAGTTGACTTAATTGGCACAACCAAGCGCATTTATCCAGTTGGGCGCTTGGACTATGATACAACGGGGGCTCTTTTACTAACTAACGATGGTGAATTAACCAATATATTAATTCATCCTCGTCATAATATTGAAAAATTTTATATCGCTAAAGTTAATGGTATACCAACCAAAGAAGAATTACAAAAGCTTTCTAATGGAATAAAAATTGACGGCTTTAAAACAAGTCCTGCTAAAGTAAAATTAAGAAAAATGGATAAAAAAAATAACATCTCTGTAATTGATATCGTTATTCATGAGGGAAAAAATCATCAAATTAAGAAAATGTTTGAAGCTATCGGTTATGAAGTAATTAAATTACGCCGTGAGCGCTTTGCTTTTTTAGATGTTAAAGATTTGAAGTCCGGCGAATACCGTGAATTGACAGTTAAAGAAGTTAAACAATTATATAGTTTAAATAATAAATAAAAGAGTTTAAGAACTGCTTTAATACATAACAGCCTTAAACTCTTTTTTTATTCTTCAACTTCTTCGATTGCGAATACAGGACAGCCTTCTTTGGCGTCAATAGCTGATTCTTTATCTTTTTCAGCGACAGTATCAACGATTGTTTCAGCAAATCCCTCACCATTTATATCAAAAACTTCTGGGCATACAGCGTGGCATGCTCCACATCCGATGCATACATCTTGATTTACTTCTAATTTCATAATATTCCTCCCATTAAAGATTATAGTTAAAATATTAGGAAAATGCAACTGAATTATTTTAAATAAAATAAAATTATGATATAGTTATACTAGGTGATGCTTGATGGCAAGTAGAATGGAACGTTATTATAAATCAGAAGAACGTAGTAAAAAAAATGAGCATCTATATAAACAAATAAGTGAATTAGACACTTATACTAATATCGCTGGAGTAGCTGATATTGAAAGTGATAATGAAATAAATATCAATACTGTTAGACAAATGGTTAAAAGTCGTGAAGAATTAAATAAAACACGTAATTATGATGACCTTTTTGTCGCACCTAAAGAAGAATTACCAGCTCCACCAGTAGATACGGAAGAAAAAAATTATGATATCCGTGATATCTTAAACAAAGCTAAAATAGATCATAGTGATAATGACATTAAATATCGTAATTTAAAAAGTAGCCAATATGATATTTTGCGTAGTTTAAAGATTGAAGAACCAGCTGATGAAGATTTAAAAACATTATTTACTAGTATGTCAATAAATAAAAATGCTGACGATTTTGGTATGTTTGATAATCTTAAATCCGATACTATGGTTGGAGATCCAGCTTCTATTCGCAAAGTTTTAGATGAAGCTAAAAAAAGCGAAGATGATGCCCCAACTGTAGAACAAGTAACAACAGGTAATCTAGATAACATCGATCGTACTTTTTACACATCAAGCTTTAGCTTTTCTGATAAGGATTTTGAAGATCTTCGTAGTTTAGACAGTAGTATTAAACGTAATAATAAGCTAATCAAAGTTCTTATTTGTATCTTTAGTGTTTTAATAGCAATTGCCATTATTTATGTTTTAGTTCGTGTTATATTTTAAAAATGACTAGGCTTTAGTCATTTTTATTTTTATATATATGATTAATGGTAAAATCATAAGCGGAAAGAAAAGAAGATAGGGAATAACATAGATAACTAATTTATTCGCAATAGTATTACTAGTAAATAGATAATTATTAAGAATTATTAAAATAATGGGAATAATATAAACTTTTTTAAGACCTATGGCCTCATTACAAAATTTTAATCCGACAGATGTCAGAACAAATATATCGATAATCCATTGAATCGCTAAAACATTTTCAAGACGAAAAGTAACAAGTTTATCAAAAGCTAATTTTAAAATATGAAACTCCGGATATTGAAAAATGGTAACGAGATCAATTCCTAACACGGCAATTAAAAATATCATGACAATTAATAGAGATATAAAAGAGATGCCATAACCATATATGATGCTTTTTTTAACATGCTTATTGGAAAAGATAAGCATCATAAAAATAGGTAAAACATTGTAAGCAACGTAGGGTAAGATACCAGGAAGTGGACTATATTCATTGATAGGTTGTAAACGGCTTATATCAAAATTACCAATCAAGCCAATGGCGCTCGCTATAAATAAAATGATGGTTATAAAAAAGAGTAACAAACAGACGCGGGCAATAATTTTATCTTGTTTACTAATTAGAAAGATAATCGGTATGATAAAGGTAAGACTGATAACTACCGTTGGTGTTTTACTTAAAAATTGGCTGACAACAAGGTTCGTTAAATTCCAAAAACTCAAAATAGTTATACCAAAAATGATTATCGCCAAAAGATATCTAATAAGATACTTTGTTTTAGGAAATAAATAATTTATTTTTTCTATAATATTTAAATCTTCTTTGTATTTGGCAATACCATAATAGAGTATTATTGGAATAATGCCAATAATAAAAGCTATCAACATACTTATCCATGATGATTGATGAACGATCGTTATTAATGCTACCGATGAAATACCAATAAAGCAAGCTCGAAAAATAAAATATGCTATGGCGGTGTATCCTAGATTTTTATTCATTTCTTTAGCTCCCCTATAGTTTGTTCTAATGCCCCTTTATTACTTAAAGAATAGTCAACATTTACTTCGATATCTAATTTTTTAAAATATGTATCCCAATCCTTAATACTATTAAAATATTTAGGATATTTGCGATAAATTAAATTGCCATATCCAAAAATGTCTGTACCTAAATTTTTAGCCTTTTTAATAGCTTTGTTCGTATATTCAAGCATCTTTTCTTCAGCCCTTTTTTGATAGATTTCAATTGCTTTAGGATCTTCTAAATCAATCGTACAGCTAGCCTCATTAATCATACCTTCAGCTTCAATATTAACGGTTATTTTATTTTTAGTTACTTCATTTTTGAGTTTATATTTATTTGACGATATAACTAAACTATCGTCGTTACATGGAATAGTAAAATAAAGCGTTTGAACATCATCAATCAACATATTTATTCCAATACTTTCATCGACGTTGGCCCAACCTACTAATTTATCACCTTTAAATAGGCCTAATGTATCTAATTTAGTGTAGGCACTTAAAATTGATTTCTCTTGTTCTTCGTTATTTATACCCTCATCTTCATCTCCGACTAAAACAAGACTATTCGCTACTGGGTTGTTACCTTTTTCTAGTATTTTAGATACAAAGTTAGTAAAACTAGCATCGGTTATTCGCCCTTGTAGTTGTTCAGTCATTTTAATGTTAGAAGTAATGTTTTGTGATGGATAATCTGCTAGCGGTGCCAAAATAGAAAGATTGTCTTTAGCTTTAGCGTTTTTAGCTAATACGATGTAGAAGTTTTGATGAGATTGAGGT
>CANRPL010000042.1 GCA_947632495.1 uncultured Bacilli bacterium | reverse complement strand
TTATGTCCACGTGTACGACCATTACCTAGACGACCTGGGAAGGCATCATTAATTTGACTAGCTGAATTGATTAAATCGATTGTTCTAAAGACAACATCAATTGAATCAGGGTCTCCTTCTGGAACATCATCTTCATCAGGATCACAATGATCTGGTGAACCACTAATTAGTTTACCAGTTACTGGATCATATTCACATTCGTCACCAAATAGTTCATTCTTAATCTTGAAATCACAACCATATTGGAAATAATCTGTTGCATTCATTGAAATAATGGCATCATCGAAATGATAATCACTACCAGAATTAATTTGATCACCGACATCAGTTACTTGAACATATAGATATCCAGCACCAGTAAATGGACCTGTTTTCTTTCCATAATCACCATTTGGAACAGCAAAGGAAGTTGGTACACCATAGCCTAAATATTTATACCAAGGTAATTTATCATCAGCAATTGTATTTCGTGCTTCGGGTTCAGAGGTGTCCTTATTACCATACCATTTAAGTGTATTTTCATATACAATTTTAAATTCAGCTGAAGTTTTAGCGGTCGTTGTATTAACATTTGAACATGTTCTTCCAGAACAAACCATGTTTATATTTTTAGGGTTATAAGGGCCCGTCGTCTTTAAAGTTACACCATCAATCTTATATTTATCTTTAGGGTCTTTATAAAATAACTTTATATATGGTTTTATTTTGCCAGTAGCAGTACTAGCCCAACTATTAGCGTTATAAGTAATTCTAATTCCTGAACAATTTGCTAATCGATCTTTATAGCAGCTATATTTTTTCTTCGTATCAGGGTGGGTACATCCATTTACTACCCATTCGGATATTGTCGCTTGTTTTACAGCGCATTCCTTACTTACTTTAAAAGTACCATAGTCAGCAGCATATTTGTCACCATCTCCCCATTTAAAGACAGTTCCGCCTTTAATAACATTGGTAATTTCACCAGGAAAACTAAACTCTACCTCCTCATGGCAGAATAATTTACATACTTCAATACCACGCGAATAATCAGAAACATAACTTCCAACTAAACCTCTAGTTGTCTTGTAAGCAACACCGCTATCAAGCCAGCATTTTTCGTCACTTGAGTCAGCAAATTTTAATGTTTTACCTGTTGACGGACCACAGTCCAAATTTGGTGTCGATGGATTACATCCCGAAGGAATAGAAAAATTACAATATGGGTGGTCAAGGCCTAATAATTTCCAAGTTGAAGTAATCAATGTTGAAGCTCCCGTAGCTTTAGTCAACCAATCCATATAATTTATATAATCAGCATCAGTTTCATATGTTGGTATTCTCTTAAAAATAGTTAAAACATTATCTTGGTCACAGACAACTGCACCACAACTATTTGGTATAAATCCTTTAATAATTTCTCGTTGCATCTTGATATATATTTTATTAAATTGTCTAGTATCATAGTTTGAAGCTGTAATATATTTTGTTACAGGATCTGATACATTTTTAGGGTCATCATAAGAAAATTCAAACAAAGAATTTTCATAGCTTCTGCTAGTCCCTTTTATTTTACACGTACCACCGCCTCCACAACCATTATAAATAGCTTTTGCTTTTTGAGCACAAGTAAGACGGGTTTCACATTTTATTTCATTTGCACCACCAGCATACCAAAAGTTTACATCTTCAAAATCAGGCCAATTTCTTAACATATAACTTGTAGATTGAGAACCATATTTATTTTTTAACCTCTCGTATGCATCAGACTTTTGACGCATAGTCATACTAGGACTTTCTAATATTTTTTTTAATTCAGAAGTACAAAGACTACCAGGATTAAACCAAAAGTTAGTTAATGATGTGGTATTTTTAGATTCAGCATACGTATTATAAGTGCTGGAAGAAGAAAGAGATTTATTTTCCCATCCAACCGCCCACGAATTCCTTTCCATTTCCTTTGGATCGACATACCAACCTAACCAAGTTCCTTGTGGTTTAACAAAAGCACATCCACTTGGAGACTCTAGTGTATAATTTGGAGTTAGTTGTTGTAATTTGTATTTGCTACTACTTGAAGTACCATTATTACATACATAAGCAACTTCTGCTACAGTACCTTTTAAAATATTACCCCCCGTCATATCAGTAAAATTTGAAGTAACAACGGCAGTTAATTGCTCAAACAAGATATACATATTATCAGTACTTTTCTTACTTAAATCTTCAGATTTAATGTATGGTTTACCATTTTTTTTAGCATAGTCAACATTATACCCATAGAAAGAATAAGTGAAAATGTTATCAAAAATAGTTAAATCCGGATCGTTTGAACAACCATATTTGGTTGGATTTTGTTTACAGTTCAAATATGGTATTACTACTGTTGCCAAATTTTGTGGTTGCTCACTAGCTCCCATTTTTAATCCAGATCCAACAGAGACATGTTTATCAGACCAATAAAAATTTAGCCAATCAGAATTATATCCAGGATCATATGGTGCTGATGGAAAACCTAATTCCTTGATGCTTTTCGTTGCACTATCACATCCTGTCTTAAGCGTACCAAAACTTTCACCATCTAAAACGTGTTCTATTTTAGTAATTTTTTTGTTGAATTCAAAGCAATAATTATTATCACGAGTATCCCAAATTGTCCATCCTTGTGCAATCGCAGACCACCAAAAATCATTTGACAAAGATTCTTTTCCACTCTTCAATGTATTACCATTTTCATCAACGCACATCTCACCTGTTGTAGCATTATAATAACATCTTTCTCCAGTATCTTTTTTGACAATGGTGATTCTAAATCCTGTATAAGACCATTCACACCAATTTCCTACACATTTTAAAGAATTACCCTCTCCACCTTTGTGAACATCAGTTGCAGCATTTAAATTAGTAATTCCAACTATAAAACAAGAAAAGAGGCAAGCCAAAAAAGTGAAATATTTTAATTTATTATTCAAAGTCATCACTCACAATCTATTTTACGAGAAAATTAAATAAGTTATAAACAACTAACATCCTTAAGAATTAAACTTAAAGCTACAAAAAATATAGGAAAGCCACATAAAAAATTAGATTTACTTACTAAAAGTTTTATGTTATAATGATATAGAAAATAGAAGAATATAGAGTAAACATAGTAAACTTTTGTCCTTAAGTTTAATTCTTAAGGACAGAATGTCTTTGTTTTTTATAATTGTTCATAGAACATAAGATATAAAATAAAAAGAATAGGAGGTTATTTTGTAATGACTAAAAAAGTTAAATATTTTCTTTATCTACTTTGCTTTGCACTTTTATTTATAGTAAAAATAGAAATACCATATGCTGATTTCTCTGGATCAACTGGTGGCGGCGGTAGTGGTAGTGCATGTTCTGGTAGAAGTGCAGGATGTTATTGGTATCGTTCAGGAATTCGTATAACACTTGTCGATGCAATAGGTGAAAGATGCCACTACAAAAATAGCGGTGGTAGTTACGAAATATGTACATCCGACAAAAGTGGAAACGCATTAGGATCTATCGATTTGTGGTTTTCCACTGATTTAGGTAAACTTACTAGTATGGGTTCAGGCTGTAAATATTGGTCCGGAAGACAGACTAAACAAGAATTTCTAAAAAGCCCACAAGGCAGCTGGCAGACTTGTGGTACTGGTATGCAGTTTAGAGTTGTTGAAGATGTCTTCAACACTTATAGTTTTTCAGGATGGCAAAAAGCACCTTCGGGATATGAAACTAAACGTGACAACCCTCAAAATGCTCATTTCTTATGGGAATGGTTAAACTGTGAAATTGATCCTAAAGGTGATAGTGCAAAAAAAACAGGATGTTCTAGAACAACCCCTAATCTAGAGCCATTGGCTAGAATTCTTAATACAATGATTTATAATAATCCAGGGGCGGGAAACGTTACAAAAAATAACATTAGAATCGATGCGCAAGGAAATGGTAAATCTAACCTATATATTCAATTTGATCAATTAGTAGGAACAGGTGTTAGTGGTACAAAATACGACACAAGTGGTATGGGTAAAAAAGTTTACTTTGGACTAATGGAAAATTATGCTCAATCTGTTCTTGGTACTGTTGCAGAGGTTGAAAAACATTTTATAAATGCTAATTATCACGCAGAACCAAATTATCATTCATATAACGCTACTGTGGTAGGTTATGTTTATGCCGGAACTGATTTTATTATAGGTAGTGCCGATAAAAATGGTTTCATGGCTGGGTTTTATGATAATGCAACTAATCCAGAAGTAGATTATAGTCATTCGACAAGTGAAATAGTATCTCTATCTTCTATAAGTTCGCTAACTGCACTTCCTGTCCCATTACCAAGCTATAGTGATAAATATTATAGTCCTAGTAAGTTAAAAACTCGCGCAAAATTT
Source organism: uncultured Bacilli bacterium (assembly GCA_947632495.1). Classification (GTDB taxonomy): domain Bacteria; phylum Bacillota_I; class Bacilli_A; order RF39; family UBA660; genus UBA5578. Next base: position 7,378 of record CANRPL010000042.1, on the reverse strand, counting down.
CTTTCAACTGATGCAAATACGGCTAATGTAATGCGTCTATGGTTAGATCCAATGGGTGGCTGTGGTCAAGAATTGACAGATTTAATTAATTCATCTAAATCATTAGCTACTAAAAAAACAGAATATGCTAGATTAAAAACAAAATATGCTAGTGAACCAGATTTTAAAGATTTCTTTAATACATGGGAATATGAAGATGTTGTATTTTGGTATAATAATGGGGTTAATTTAACATGTGAGCCTCTTGAATGTATAGATAAAGCACAAGCTATTTATAAGGGCTGTGGAAGAGGTGGAACTTGCAGAATTGGTGGAGTTGATTTACCATATGATGATGCTTTAATTAAATATTCAAATACAGATGGTAAAAATGACTTTAAAATTACATCAAGCAATTACTACAAAAGTCAGTTTAATTTAATATATATTAATATGCAAAAAAAATTACTATCAGGTTTTCTTCCTAGTACTTGTGATCCTGTTGTGTGTATCCAAGGTAATGTTAATGCCGTACATGGTTATTTTCTACCAAACTTTGAAGCTAATCCTGCTCATTCCCAGTACTTTGAGTGGTTGGCCGATGCAACCAATTCCGATTATTTAAGAGCGAGCTATTGGCAACCTATTGGTTTGGGCGGACCACAATGTGACCCACCAAGCCCTCCTCCATGTCCGCCAGATACACCTAATTTAAGTGCATGTAGTACTTCAGGTACAACCACTTTAAAGTTTGCTGATACTACAGATACTGCTTGTTGGGTAGATAATGGAGTCGCGTATAATACAATTAGTGGTGCTCAATCAGGTAGTTTCATTAAAAATATGACTTATACACATTCAAATACATATACCGCTGCGGCTGGTGACACAATTACCGAAATTTGTAATTTATACTGTCGCCAAGAAGTTGTATTTAATTTTCCTGGTGAAATTATTGACGTTGTTAAAGGCGGTACTGTCTTTAAATGGGGTAGTGGTGATAAATATTCGTCTGATTTTGGTACATTTAAAATCAGTAAAGAATGTGCCGTAAAACCTGTAGAAATATCTTTTTATGAAGATTATTCTTGTGGAACGACCTTACACCCAAAAACATGCCAAAGACTTAAAACACGTAATTCATATTGTAATAATATGACAGCAAGCTACCAAGCTAATATGTGGACATCATCAGTTAGTACAAGTATTAAATTATTCTATACCGAAGCTACAAGTGGAGTTATACCTGCTAATGTTAAATACAACATTAATGGTAAAGAATTAAAAATAAGTGGCCCAAGTAATATGACTGGATTTAATATAGCTTGTAACTCGACAGGTTCAAATGTTAATCCATCAACAGCTAAAACATCTGCCGAATATAAAGTTGATTATAAGGACGACTTAAATTGGTATGGTAATAAAGACAACGACGAACCAGAACCAAGAAATACCATTTCAAACGATAAATTACCTTGGTATAAATGGCTAGGTTATGGTGTACCAACTTCCTTTGCTATTCCAAATGGTACTTATGGTACTGCTACCGGTGATGGTAAATTATACGTTCGAGTATCTAATGTCGGTGATGGTACTGGAGGCATTGGTAAACACTTTGATTTAGCTGTTAAATCTATCTCTGGTGGTAATTCATATTTCGATTATGGTTGTAATTTTAAAATTAAAAATGAACTATTTGGTGACGAATGCGAATATGATCCAGTGACTGGTAAACTAATTAATGGTTCTCCAGAGTACTGTGATCCTGAAGAAGATGAGCATGTTGATGATGATCCTAATGTTCAAAATATCGATGTTGTCTTTAGAACGATTGATTTAATCAATTCAGCTAGTCAAATTAATGATGCCTTCCCAGGTCGTCTAGGTAATGGTCGTACACGTGGACATAACTGGGCAATATTAACAACAACAGATATCGAAAACATCCTTAAAGACGGTATTTATTCAAAACAACCAATTTATCAAATTAATTTAAATGCAGCTAATATTAACGCTATTCGTAATTTAAATAAAGCAGCAAGAAATAGTGGCATAGATCCATATACGGAAATGAAAGTATATGCTTATGAAAACGATACTGATACAACAGGTCAAACGGGATTCTATTGTGTTGATAATGGTACTAATAAATTCTGTGCAAGTAGATTCTTAACTTATTTAGCTACTAGCGCTCCATATAATAAACTTAAAGGCACATGTATACCATCTGGTGACAGAACCTATGATAGAGCCTTAAGATACGTAGCCTCTGATGGATGCGCACAATAAAAATAAAAGGTGTTACAAAAGTAACATCTTTTTTTATTACAAAAATAAAAGGCTTTGAGGCCTTTTATTCTGGTTTATCAATTTTAAATACAACTTGATAGATACCTTCTAAATCGTATTCTTCGGTATCAATACTAAATCCTAAACCTTCAATTTTATCGTTTAATTCTCTAATCATATTGATAACATCACGTAAATCAACTTTTGGTGCATGTACAGTTGTATCAACAGGTAAAACAGGATCATATGTCTTATTATAATCAGTTACAATAATAGGTTGATTTTCAATTGGACCAACAACTTCTTCACTAACTTCCGGTGCTACTGGTTCTACTATATTAGTATCAATTGCCACTTGTGGTATTTCAATTTCAGGAAGTTCATCATGTTCTGGAACAGTAACAACAGGAGCTGCTTCCATGATTGGTGTTGTTGGCATATCAATATTTGCATCAACATGAGAAGCTGTCACAAAACCAGGTTGTTCTGTTTCTTCAGGAACTGGTTCTGGAGTTGGAGTAGGGAATATTGATGGTTCAGGCTCTGGAGCTGGTTTTAAATCAATAGATGAATCAGGTGTTAAAGTTGTATCTACTGGTGTCGCTAATTCATCAAGAGGCGTTGCATTAAATTGCATCTTACTACTACTTTCCATCGGTGCCATAAGATCTGGAATACGACCATTAGGGTCTTGGTTAGCCATATCTTTAGTTATTTCTTCAACAGGTTTATCACTACTTAAATATTGTGCAAAGCTCATTGCAGGAATTACTGGTGTACTTGCTACAGCTGGAGCTGGTGTTGGAGATACTGGTTGGGCAGGAGTTGGCATAGTTTCTTGAGCTTGCTTTTCCTCTTCTTGTCTTTTCATTTCGGCTGCCATATCAAATTCAGGGTCTAAAAATTTAGCAAAGACGGAAGCATCGATAACACCTTGGTTAAGAGGTTTCTCTGGTTGTTTAGCACCGTCAACATATGTTGGGTCTAAAAAGTTATCAAGAGCTTGCTGATCAATAACATCGTCTTTGGTTGCCATATGACTACTTTGAATTAAATCTGGGAACATCGTATTATTAGATGGTGTTTCAAACACTTGTGGAACCGGTTGTGCGGATGGTTGAGATGGTGTTGCCTCTGTAGGTTGTGGTGATAATAAACGGTCCATTGTAGCCGCAGAAAAAGCAAAATTAGAGTTATTAGCATCTGGTTCTGGTTCTTCTGGTTTATCTTCATCTGCAAAATACGATGGATCAAAGAATTTACCAAAGCTATGAGCACTAATTACTGGACCGGCATCAGTTGTAAATATTGCTGGAACTTCTGTATTATTATTCATATTTGTTTCCTCCCCTTTTATTTGTTTTATTTCTTGACTAACAACAGCAGGTTGAACACTTACTGATGTTGTTTCTTGTTTTGGTTCTATTATTGTTTTTTCTTCTTTTCGTTCGATAATTTCTGGCTGTTTTACTTCGTCAATTACTGGACTACTGGTTTCATCTGGCACTGGAACAGGTATATCAATAATTGGTACAACTAATTCTTCCTTTTTTGTTGATTCTAGTTCTTCTGATTTTGCCAACTCTTCTTGAGCTGGCTGTTCCTCTGATTCTTTTTTAATATTACTATTTCCAACGACAGTATTTTTATTTAATTCTATATCATCAAATAAACTTGATATATCAATGATTGAATCTTCATCTAATGGGGCTGGAGCAACATTATTACCACCATCTTCACTGCCATCAGATGTATCCTTTTCAGCCAAAACTTTTTCAATTTCTTCATCTAATCTTCTAACTGTAAGACGATTTTCAATTACTTTTTTTAACATCTGTCGTTGATCATCAGCATTAGTTAGCTTTAAAAGTGATCTAGCATGACGTTCAGAAATTTTTTCTTCCATTAATGCTTCCTGAACTTCATCACATAGATTCAAAAGACGTTTTTTATTAGCAATAGCAGATTGACTTTTACCTAATTTTTGAGCTAATTGTTCTTGTGTTAAATAACCCATATCAAGAATTCGATTATAAGATATTGCTTCTTCGATTGGTGTTAAATCTCGTCTTTGAACATTTTCTATTAAAGCAATTTCAACGCTATTTCGATCCGTTGCGTCAACAACAATAGCAGGTATTGTGGCAAGACCTGCTAAAACACAGGCTTTATATCTTCTTTCACCTGCTACAATTTCATATTTATCGCCAATAGGTCGCACAATTATCGGTTGAATTAAACCATGCTGCTTAATAGATTCAGATAATTCAATAATCGCATCCTCATTAAACTTGATTCGAGGTTGAAAACGATTAGGAAGAACGTCATTTAAATCTAATTCAACGATTTTATTTCTGCTATCGTTCATATACAACCCCACTTCTATTTCTAACATTAATTATAATATATTTTGGGAAATAATACAATATGTTTTGGGAAATAAGAAAAATGAAAAAGTGTATTTTTTTATACACTTTTATAAGGGCTGTTTTTTAATTTGCGAAAAAGCTCTCGGATATTTTTTATTTGTTATACTTTTCTTCTGAAATTTTAGAATTGTACGTGTACTATTTTCAATAGGTAATAAAAAGTTTTGTTCATCAACTAGCTGCATATTTAATACTTTCGCAGCATGTTCATAACTTGGTTCTTGGTCGATTTTTCCTTTTAAAGGAATAAAATAGCCTCCAACTTTAACAAGTGGTGTCGCATATTCAAGTAAAATATTGGTTGCTGCTAAAGCCCTAGCTGTAACTACATCGAATATTTCCCGAGAAATAATACCATACTCTTCAATTCGACTATGAATGGCTTCAATATCTGTCAAATGTAATTGTGTAATAACTTCATTTAAGAAATTTATTCGTTTTTGAAGAGAATCAACTAAAGTTATTTTTAAATTGGGAAATACTATTTTTAAAACAATTCCGGGAAAGCCAGCCCCTGTACCAATATCACATAGCTTTAAATCTTTATTTAAATCAATAGCTTTAACAATTGTTAAACTATCATAAAAATGTTTCAAATATGCCTCTTCTTTTTCGGTAATACCTGTAAGATTCATAACTCTGTTATATTGAATAAGTAGTTGATAATATTTTTCTAGTTGCTCTTCTTGTTCTTTAGAAAGAGTAATATCTAAATCAGCTAATGCCTCTTTAAAACTATTTTGATTCATATAAATACTCCTTTTTTAAATATACCATTATTAGTGATATATCGGCAGGATTAACACCACTTATACGAATTGCTTGACCTATTGATGTCGGTCTTATTTGTTTTAATTTTTGTTTAGCTTCACTTGCTAAATTATGAATTTTATCATAATCAATATCATCAGGTATTTTTTTATTATCTAAATCGACCATTTTGGCGGCTTCTTTATTAGCTTTAACAATATATCCTTCATATTTAGTATTTATACTAATTTGTTCTTTTATCTCTTCAGAATAATCTAAAGGAACAAAATGTCCTAAATGTTCAAAATTTATCTCTGGACGCTTTAAAAAATCATAAAGCGTAATGCCATCTTTAAGGATAGTTGTTGGAATAGTCTCTAAATATTCATTGGTTTCTTTAGTAGGGGTTATTTTAGTATTGTGAAGTAATTCTGTTAATTCTTTAATTTTTTTCTTTTTAGCATTAAATCTTTGATATCGTTCTTCACTTATTAAACCGACCTTATATCCATAATCAGTTAATCTTAAATCAGCATTATCATTTCTTAATAGTAAACGATATTCGGCACGTGATGTAAGAAGACGATAAGGATCAATAATTCCTTTAGTTACTAAATCATCAATTAAAACACCAATATATGCCTCATTACGTTTTAAAATTAATGGTTCTTTACCTTCTAATTTTAAACTTGCATTAATACCAGCTATTAATCCTTGACAAGCAGCTTCCTCATAACCACTGGTACCATTTATTTGACCAGCAGTAAATAAATTCTCAAGAACTTTAGTTTCTAAACTTTGTTTTAATTGTTTAGAATCAATGGCATCATATTCAATTGCGTAAGCATACTTTAATATTTTAGCATGTTCTAGTCCTGGTAAACTATGAACCATTTTTTCTTGAATATCACGGGGCATACTTGTTGAAAAACCTTGTACATAAATATCATCATAATAAAGAGATTCGGGCTCTAAAAATAATTGATGTTTCTCTTTATCCTTAAACCTAACCATTTTATCCTCAATTGAAGGACAATATCTTGGTCCGACACCTTTAATATCATCTAAACCGCCGTACATACTAGATTTATTTAAATTATCAAGAATAATTTTTTTAGTCTCTTCTGTTGTATAAATTAGATGACATGGTACTTGATCTTCAATTTTATATTGCGGTTCCATATCAAAACTAAATGTATGATATGTCTTATCTCCTTCTTCAATCTTGGTTTTAGAAAAATCAATTGTACTCTTATCAATACGCTGTGGAGTACCTGTTTTCAATCTAATAACATTAAATCCATAATCACGTAATTTATCACTTAAAAAGTTACTTGGCTTTTCTCCATGAGGACCTTGTCTAGTACGAGTATCACCAACTAAAATATCAGCTTTTAAATATGTACCTGTTGTTAAGATAACAGCTTTAGCCTCTCTTTTAGAACCATCAGCTAAAACTACTCCTTTTACTATATTATTTTCAACTATTAAGTCCTCAACCATAGCTTCTTCTATCTCTAGATTAGCTGTACTTTTTAATGTCTTTAACATCTCTTTAGGATATGTAATTTTATCAGCTTGCGCTCTTAAAGCTTGAACAGCTGGACCTTTGGCACTATTAAGCATCTTTATTTGAATTAAGCCTTTATCCGCATTACGGCCCATTTCACCACCTAAAGCATCTATTTCACGAACGACAATACCTTTAGCACTTCCACCAATTGATGGATTACATGGCATATCAGCAATGTTTTTAATATTACCTGTAATTAAGAGAGTTTTATGCCCTTTTCTAGCGCAAGCTAAAGAAGCTTCACAACCAGCATGACCACCACCAACGACAATAACTTCATACATAAAATCACGTATAATCAATCTTATAGAAATATTTATTAATTTCTTATTGATTAATCCCTTTCTATTTATATTTT
>CANRPL010000041.1 GCA_947632495.1 uncultured Bacilli bacterium | reverse complement strand
CCTTCCATTATAAGACTCCTTTCTAGAACATCTACCCTACCCTACCACCATAAACTATTTTTTAAACCAAGAAAAAATAGAAGAAAAAATTAAATGATAAATATCATATAAGATCATAAATAAAATACCAATACATATAGCACTCAAAAATGGATTGTCTAAAGGTATATTTTTATTTATTAATTCAATTAAATTCATAGAGTAACACTCCTTTTCAAACTAGTAACAGCAACGATAAATAAAAAAGCTGTAATTAAGATCAAAAAATATTTAGAATAATAGTAAAAATCAAATTGCTTATTATCTAAAGATAAGAAACCATAACCATTGATATTAGAAGTATTATGATAAGATGATAAAAGACTAAAAGATGAATCACTCCCATATAAATACTGATAACCATAAGTAGAAGATAAACGATAATACCTAATATATTCGATTTTAGAGCCAGTAATAATGTTATTAGATAATTTTAAATCATTAGACCAAACTATATAATAACTATCGCTAGAGTCCGAAAAAATGACAAATTTAGAATCTTTAAAAGAATCATAATTCTGAGCTAAAGATAAAAGATTAATAGTTGTTGAATTACTAGGCGTAACGTCCCGATAAGTTGATGAAATCGACAAAGCATTAACACTACGATTGTTAACAAAGAAAATAGCCAAAATAAAGAAGAAAAAATATTTAAGAATTTTGACTCTGGGCATTATGATCAGATCCTTTCCTATTAGCTCTTTCAGAAGATTTTAAAGCACGTTCTGTTTCTCGACCAGGTACTTTAACAATAGCAATAAATAATTGAACACCAACAGGTAATAATATCATAGCTAACAAAAAATCCAACATCGAAAAACCAAACATAGAAATACTATCTAAAGTAGTAAAAAACCAAGAAATAAAATTTAAAAATTGTTGAATAAACCAAGTCATAAAATTAGTAATGTCCATTAATCAGCACCGCCTTTACGACCTAAAATAATATATAAAATTGAAATTGAAATAGTAATTACAGCAAATGATTTAAGCCAATCTGGAAATGTTGAAATAAAATCAAAAGAAATAACCAAAGCTTGAGTAAGATACTTAAATAGATTAATAATAGACTTTACAAAGCCAATTATTAAAGAAAATAAAGTATTAAACATATCAAAAAGGCCTTTAATAGCACTAATTATAGCTTTAATAATATCAACCTCTTCCTATGACTAAAGAAACAAAACTTAAAACAAGAAAAGAAACAAAACAACCAATAACTTTAGAAGAAGAATTTAAAAAATTAGTTATAGTATCCCAAATCCACTTAAAAGGTTTAGAATATGAATTAATGTCAAAATTAACATCAGAAGTATCAACATCAAGCTTACCCATTAATTCGTCTTCTTGTTTATTATAATTATCAATAGAACTAGTATCTTGATCAAAAGAACTATCAGCATCAGAATTCATCATATCATCATGATTCTTCTGATCTTGTTCCATTTGTTCTTGATGATTTTTATTTGTATTATCAATAGAATCTTGAAAACCATTATTAATATCATTAGAAAAATTAGATCTTATATTTTCAAGAAGTCTAACAACATTAAAATAAATAAATTCGTAAATATTATTATCTCCAGAGTTAGTAACTTTTAAACCAGCAACAGAAATTTGACCACGACCTGAAAATACAGCACCAATATCAATAGATCTATAAATCTGACCATCACAATTGCCCCAATCAGAATCACATGTATCAGAAGGTATTGAAATTGTTTGAGAAAAACAATAAGAAGACCAAGAGTTATTATAAACAAAGCCTTGAGAAGTAGATAAATAAGAATTGACAAGTACTTCAACATAATCATGATCATAATTTCTATAATAAAGATGTGTTAAATTTACATTAGCTGAAGAACAAAGAGTAACATCAATAAAATAATAAGAAGTATTTAAAAAAACACTAGGTAAATTAACAACAATGGAATTTGCAGAAGTTTCATTAGTAGATAAAATTTGAACAGGGTAATTATTTGTATTAGATAAAATCTTAAAAGATTGTTTAGGATCATTCCAGGTCCTCTGATAAGATTCAGGTGTTATATTAAAATTATCGCCATAAATACCATTTAAAGCACTTACATTATGTATAAAAAAAAAGGACGCTATTAAAGAAAAAATAAATAAAAATTTTTTCAAAATAACATCCCCTTTCATAAATCAAAAACAAAACGTATAAATTTTTTTAAAAAAGAAGTTTCATGTAATTTTATAAAATCTAAACCGACAAAATACGACTGAAAAGTATTCGTTACATCATCATAAAAGAAAGTATCAATCAGTAACCAATCTTGACTTACATAAGCAAACCTATTTTTTAATCTCTTTAAAACATATAAGCCATTAGATTTAACATATAAATTATAATAATACATTATTTAGTAGATTTTAACAATTCAAGTTCAGCTTGCGTTAAAAAAACTAATTTATCATAAGTTGGAGTTAATTTAATTACCAAACAAGTATAAAGATTACCAGATTTTGATGTGCGTTGTTCAAGCTTACCGACAACTGTCTTACTATCCATTTAGATCACCTCCTTCGCTTAAGTAATTGACTGATCTTAATCTCATAACATGTAATATAATACTCTAGATTTTTAATTCGTCTTCTATGCTGAAAGAACTTCCAACAAAAGAAAACCCAACTTAACCCAAATACAATTATTAAAATAATCATATAAACACACCCATTTAAAATTGGAACTAGAGGCGACTAGTTTCACATGTAACATCAAAATATAACCATAATGATATCACTATAATGATTATAGCACATAATCAAAATATAATCAATATGAATATATAAAAAATATAATCAAAATGATATAATAACGACATCGAGGTGAAAGTATGAAAGAAATAATACCAACAACAATAAGAATAAATCAAGAGACAAAAACAGCAATTGAAGATATTGCCAAAATAGAACAAAGAAGTTTTAACAAAGAAATAGAATATATATTACAAAAATACATAATAGAATACCAGGAAAAAATAGAAAAAAAAGAAGTTAATAAATAACTTCAAAAAACCTATAACCTATCTATTATGTTAACTTCTATAGAGTAAAAGAAGAGGATGTCATGAGCACATCCTTTTTATTTTTTGCTTTGCTACTTGATATGTCTCTTCTACTTCAGGATTAATATCATAATAGTTTAATACCTGACTAATTGGATTACCTTTAAGTATGTTACGAATATAATCTAAATTTTTAGAATCATCTAAAATTTTTTGAAATAAGTTTTCCGCATATAAATATCCAATACCATAACTTTCTCTTAATGCTTTAGCATATTCCATATAGCGTCTTATTTGAACATCACTTTTAAGCCATGGAATATCACTTTCCATTCTCTCCAAATCTTTTTTAGCACTAGAATTAAATGACGCTATTCTTTTTAATAAGTCATGAATATTTATAGCTTGTTCATATTCGTTTAAGCCTTCATTATAATGCCAGCTTACTACTTCAAGGCGGGTATTTTCAATCTTTTTAGTTATATCCCCTACCCTTTGATCTTTTATGATTTGGCAAGCTATTTTTTCTGCTAAAAGTGACATAATCTCTTCATAATAAAATTTTTTATCGACATATGCAATGTCATGAGAATGAATATAATAATGCATAAACTCATGCGTTAAAGCAACGATGCTAGATATACTGTCTAGTTTTGAAATTTTAGTTTGATAATGCTTAATACCATGTTTGTCAACAGTAACAAGACAAATACCATCAAGAATACTATCAGTATTGGTTTGTTCAATTGATCTAAAAAAGTTTAAACATTCATCACTCTTACATAAACTAGGTCCTAATATAATTTCTAAAACAAGCAACACAGCATCGATGATATCATCTACTTCCATCTTACTAAAATGTTTTTTCTGATATTCGATAGGATTAGCGGTAATAATTGAATTAATATAATCACTATATAATGTTTGAGCCTTATGGGATGCTAAATCCGTATTACCACGTATATAAATTCCATTGTGATAATTACGATAGTATGCTCCAGCGATATCTGTTCCATAATCATCGATAACACTTCTATTAGCTTTATTATTCTCAATTGGTTGCATTTAAAATCACCTACTATTAAATACGCTTATATTTTAAAAGTCGCTCTTTTTCTTCATTGAATATACGTCTTGATTCTCTAATTTTTTGAATAGCCTTATTATGAGTCCACTTATCTAATTGATTATTTCTTAAATAAATAGTTGTCTGATTAGGATATTTAATATAACAAATGGATATTAACCATGCAATACTCATTTTAACATAATAATTATCTAAAATATTTTCATCACATAATTGATATATTTTATCAAGGTAATCTTCCTTAACATAATAAGTAAGAAGTAAAACATATCCTACCCTTTTAGACCATGCATTAGAGCTTTGAAGACATTTTAAAACAAAGGAAAAACTCTCATCTAAATGATGAGTAATAATGTGTAAGTTGGATACAGGTCCATCACATAATGCCCAATTATCGATATAGGTAATATAATCATTAAATAATTTTAAGATAGTATTAAGATCTTCTTTAATATATCCTATTAATAAGCCATGAATTAATCTTTCTTCATATGTCTTATGTGTGTTTAATTTAATAAATGATAGATAGTCCGTTTTACTTATTTCTTTAGCGATTTTACGACATTTAGGAATTGGAATACCAATTAGATAATCAATATTAATGCCGAGTTTTGACTGAAAGTCTCGATATTTTAAATCTCTATCAGTATATAATTTATCCATTAATTGTTTATATTTTAATTTTGTCCATTTTTCATTTCTTTCCATAGTTTTATCTTATCACAATCAACTAAAATAGTAAATGTGAAATAAAAGCAATCAGAAGTCCTAATAGAAGTGCTTGTCTTGTTCTTCTAAAGGAATACTTAGTAGATTCTTTTAATATTTCAGTTAATACCAACGATAACATAATACCTGATGTAAGCGCTAAAAGAATAGCAATGACAATTGGCGTAAGATATTTTTCAATTAATAAAGCCGCTAATATAGCACCAATCGGTTCTGATATTGCACTTAAAAGAACTAAACTAAAAGCTTTAAGATAGCTACCCGTACTATAATAAATTGGTATAGCAATGCATATTCCTTCTGGAATATTATGTAAAGCTATTGATAAAGTTAAAAGGAGTCCTGTCTTAATTTCAATCGTCGATGTTAAATATGTAATTATACCTTCAGGTATATTATGTAACATTAAAGTAATTAAAGATAAAATTCCTATTCGATATAGATTATCATTTTCATTAATAATTAACCGTGATGAAAAAGTTAAACCAAAGCCCAATATTAGGAAAAGTAAAGAACAAATTAAAGCATAAATACTTGTATATTTATCATTAAAATAATGATAGGAATTAGGTATTAAATCACATAGAGAAATAAATAACATAATACCTGCTGAAAAACCCAAAGCTATGGGAATGATTTTTTCTTTACGACATTTTAAATAAACAAATAAATATCCGACTAAAGTTGTAATACCAGCTAAAGATGTTAAGATAAAGGCATTCCATTTCATATCTCACCTATTTATACTTTATATAAGATATGATGCTTTCTAATTAATTATGAAATAAAAAAATAGAAGAAATAATCTTCTATCTTAAATAACTATCAAGTAAATCCATAAATTCCTTTTGAATAGCTAAAAGACGCTCTTCCGTTTTAGCTTCAAAACGAACGGTAATATTAGGCCCTGTATTAGAGGCTCTAACTAAAGCCCAACCATCATCAAATGTTACACGAACACCATCGACCGTTATCATTGGATAATTCTTATTAATACAATAGGTTTTAACCTTTTCTACAACATCAAATTTTATATCATCAGGAGCAGCTACTTTTATTTCTTCAGTTGAATAGTAATGGTTAATATTAGCTAGTAAATCAGAAATTGTACCTGTTGACTTAGATAATATTTCAACTAGACGTAAGCCAGCGTAGATACCATCATCAAATCCTGGCCATTTATCTCTAAACCAAAGATGTCCAGAATATTCACCACCAAAGTCGTAATCACCTTCATTAACAGCTAAATTCATATAAGAATTACCTGTACGATTCATTGTTCCTACTAAACCTAGCTTTTCTATTTCATCAATTAACGTTTTAGAACATTTTACATCATAAAGAGCCTTTTTATTTTTCATTGTTTTAGCTAGGAAGCGGTAAACAATTAGCATTACTAAATCACTGCTAATAACGTTACCATTTTCATCAACTAAACCGACACGATCAGCATCGCCATCGATACCAATACCCAAATCATAATGTAATTCTTTTACCTTTTTACCTAAATCAATCATGTTTTCATGAACACATGGATCAGGATGATGATGTGGGAAGGTAGGATCAGAATCACAATATAATAATTCATATTCTAAATCAAACATATCCAAAATGTCTTTGACAATAATTGAACCTGTTCCATTACCACAATCATAAACAACTTTAACTTTACGTTCACCTAGACTAACACTATTACGAACTTGTGTTAAATAATCTTCACGAATATTTAAAGTCGATATTGATCCTTGACCATCAACAAATTCTTGGCGATTAGTAAAATCACGGAAAGCTATAATTTCATCACCGCACGCATTACCTTTTTCACTAAAAGAAAATTTAAAACCATTATATTCACGTGGATTATGACTAGCCGTAATCATAATACCAGCTTTATAGCGATTACGCTTTTTAGCAAAATAATACATTGGCGTTGTTACCAAGCCTAGATTGATAACATGCATACCACTTTCCATTAAGCCTTTGATTAAAGCATTGGATAAGACAATTCCTGACTCACGATTATCATTACCAATGATAACATCATTAATCCCCTCTTTTTGGACATAGCTACCAAAACTTTTACCAAAAGTATAAGCTACATCAGCATTTAATTCTTCACCATAAATGCCACGCACATCATTAGCGCGAAATATTTCATCTTTTATTTTTACTATTTTCATAATACCCTTTCTATTCACCACTATGTGGGTGAAATTCATCATAACTGTCTCGCAATTGTTGATTAGATACATGCGTATATATCTGCGTTGTCGATATATCACTATGCCCCAATAATTCTTGAATACTTCTTAAATCAGCTCCATGATTTAAAAGATGTGTTGAAAATGAATGCCTTAAAGTATGGGGCGATAGATCCTTTTTTATACCTTTTTCTTCAGCTATCTTCTTTAAGATTTTGAAAAATCCTTGACGAGTAATAGCTTTACCATGATTATTTAAAAATAGATAATCATTATATTCCCTTTTAAGCATACTACCACGATAATCACATAGATATATTTTTAAATATTCCAAAGCATATTCACCAATGGGAATAATTCTTTCTTTACTCCCCTTGCCCATTGTTCTTACAATCGCCATATCAAAATCAATGTCATGAATTTTTAAATTGACTAGCTCACTTACACGCAAACCTGTAGCGTACATTAATTCTAACATAGCTTTATTACGATAGCTAAAGGCATCAGTTAAATTAATATCTAATAATTTTTCAACTTCATCTTCATCTAATACTTTAGGAAGTGATTTATTTAGTTTAGGAAGTTCAATGTTCTCCATAGGATTAGTAGTAACTATTTTTTCAATCATTAAAAATTTATAATATGATCTTAAAGCCGATATATTACGAGCAATAGTTTTTTTGCTTTCATTAGAATTAGTTAAATATTTGAGATACTTTTTAATATCATTTTCATCAATATCTTTGACATCTTTATTGATATAGGCATCAATTTTAACTAAATCACGACGATAAGATTCAATTGTATTATGACTATATTTTTTGTCGATTAGTAAGTAATTACAAAATAATTCAATCGGTTCGTCCATATTATACCTTCTTGTATCTTCTATTATTAGTATAACATTTATTGGGTTTATTGTAAATAAAGCAATAAAATGTGTTAAAATATATTTGGTGATATAATGAATGAACCACTAGCTATTAAAATGCGTCCACATAAAATTAAAGATGTAATTGGACAGCAGCACCTTTTAAAAAATGGTAATGTTTTAGCAAATCTAGTCAAAAATAAAAAAATATTTTCGATGATATTGTATGGTAAACCTGGTATTGGTAAAACGACCATAGCTTTGGCGATAGTTGAAGAATTAGGATTAAAATATCGTTTATTAAATGCGACAATTAACAATAAGAAAGATTTTGATATTGTCGTTGAAGAAGCTAAAATGTATAATGGTCTAGTTATCATTATGGATGAGATACATCGTCTAAATAAAGATAAACAAGATCTGTTACTACCCTATTTAGAAAGTGGCCTAATTACTCTTATCGGCATGACAACCGCTAATCCTTATCATAAGATTAATCCCGCTATTCGCAGCCGTTGTCAAATATTTGAATTGAAAGAATTAACAGATGATGATATCATTTTAGGATTAAAGCGAGCAGTTAAAAGTTCTTTACTACCTAATATTAAAATTGATGCTAAAGCTTTAAAGATGGTGGCAACGCTAGCTGGTGGCGACTTAAGATACGCCTATAATTTATTAGAAATGGCTTATTACTCGACAAATGATTATCATATTACCAAAGATATTATTAAAAATATTAATACAAAGCCGGTCTTTTTTCATGATAAAAATGAAGATGGATATTATGATGTTATTAGTGCTTTTCAAAAAAGTATTAGAGGGTCAGATGTCGATGCAGCTCTATACTATTTAGGGCGTTTAATTGAAGTTGAAGATTTAGATATTATATATCGTAGAATGACAGTCATTGCCTATGAAGATATCGGTTTAGCTAATCCTAGTATGGGGCCTAAAGTCGATGCTTGTATTAATGCTTGTGAAAGATTAGGCTTACCAGAAGCACGTATTCCGTTAGCAGTTATGGTTATCGACCTAGCTTTATCACCTAAATCCAATAGTGCCATTACAGCCATCGATGAAGTCTTAACTGATATTGAAAAAGGAAATACTGGTAATGTTCCTAATCACATTAAGACGAACGCTATTGACTATAAATATCCGCATAATTATCCGCATGCTTTTGTTAAACAACAATATCTTCCTGATAATATTAAAAAGCGAAAATATTTCAAGCCGAAAAGAAGTAGTCAGTATGAAATTAATTTAAAAAATACTTATGATAAATTAAATGAACTAAAAGAAAAAGAGTAATTTTACTCTTTTTTACTTTGTTCCTTAGAATAAATGCATCCGCAATAATCTTGACGATATAAATCGTATTCTTTGGATAATTCTAATGATCTTTTATATCCATTACGTTTTTTAAAATCCGCATATAAAAATTTAACTTTACCATCATCCGCTAAAGACTCCCCTATCTCATTAATCCATGAACTAATTTTATAAGGGCTAATTGATAATGTCGTTGCAAAGTAATCAAAGTTATTTTGCGATGCATAATCATATGCTCTTTTTAGACGTAATTTATAGCATTCATAACAACGTTTACTCTTTTCGCCTAATTTTTCTAGTCCCTTAACTGCCTCATTATATTCATCAGGATTATAATTATCCTCAATTAAGGTAACCGGATATTTATAATTCCTTTTGGGTAGAAAAGTAGCTAATTCATTCTTTCTTCTTTCATATTCTTCTCTAGGATATATATTTGGATTATAGTATAAAATTGTTATCTTAAAATAATTACTTAAATATTCTAAAACATAGCTACTACAAGGAGCACAACAGGCATGTAAAAGTAATGTTGGTACACCATCTAAATGGCTTATTATTTCATCTAGTTTTAATTGATAATTAATTTTTTCCATAATAAACTTCTTTTAACATGCATCATCACAATAGGTCTTATAGACTTTATCGAAAAGATCACCATATATCTTACTAAGTTCTTCTTTTTGATCATCTAAAATGACATCATATGGTGTTTGACCTTCATTTAACTTAACTGTGGCTACATGACTACCAACAATTTCACCATCTTTAATAAAGATAATAGTTGGGGCATAAATACGTTTTTCACCCGTATCATAAGATTTATCATCAGCTTCATATTGATAATCTTCTAACACACTATCAAATAACTCTAGTAGTTTATAATAATCGTCAGTACCTTTTCTAGTTACCTCTAACTTATCATCTTTAACAGTCCACATCGTTCGCATATCATAGATATTAATATATTTGATTTCATTAACATTTCTACTTTTGGCAACATCAAGTAAAACACCAATAGCATTACGACACCAAGGACATGTTGGAAATCCCAAATAGATAACACCAGAAGCCTTATCTGTGACCATTTTTTCAATATCATCAGCACTAGCATATTTAATTGAGTTTTCTTTATCAATATTTACTTCGCGGTGATGTAAAGATGGATTACCTTCTAATGCCATATTGTTATAGCTTTCATATTCCTCTTTAAACTTTTCTGCGTCAGTGATACGTGTTTTAGGTTCTTCCTTTTTTTCTTTCTTATCATTATTTACATAGAATATAGTTACTCCAGCTAATAAAAAGGCAAGTAATATTAAAATAATTTTAAATAATAATTCTTTTCGCATTCTCATCACTCCAAAACAGCTTTAATACGGCGGACACCAGCACTACTAGCTTCTTCTTTAATAATTCTAAATGTTCCAAGTTCACTAGTGTTTTTTACATGTGGGCCACCACATAATTCTTTTGAAACGTCACCAATCGAATATACCGTTACAATATCTGGATATTTTTCAATAAACATACATTCAGCACCGGTTGCAAGAGCTTCTTCTTTAGACATCTCATCAACACGGACCTCAAGTCCTTCTTTAATCCATTGGTTAACTAAATTTTCAACCTTTTCTTTTTCTTCATCAGTAAGTTTATGATCACAACTAAAGTCAAAACGCATACGTTCAGAAGTTATGTTAGAACCTTTTTGATGAACATCTTTATTTACAACCACTTTTAAAGCAGCATTAAGTAAGTGGGTAGCTGTATGATATTTAGTCTCAATTTCACCATTACCAGCTAAACCACCTTTAAATTTACCAGCTGAAGCTGTTCTTGATAGTTCTTGATGTTCTTTAAATTTCTTTTCAAAACCATCTACATCAACAGTTAAATTACGTTCTTTGGCTAATTCTGTTGTAAGTTCAATTGGAAATCCATAGGTATCGTATAGATGGAAAGCTGTTAGTGCATCAATATTCTCGTTATTACGTGTCGCTTTTTCAAATTCTTTTAAACCTTTTTCAAGGGTACGATTAAACTTAACTTTTTCATTATGTAAAATATCTAATACTGTATTATAATTATACTCTAGTTCTTTATAATAACTTTGATACTTATCAAGTAATAAACGCGCTATTTGGGTTTCCCAATCACTATCAATAGCAATATTTAATCTTTTAGCATGTCTAATAGCACGACGAATTAAACGACGTAAAATATATCCTTGATCAGTATTACTAGGAATGATACCAGCTGGATCAGCAGCAATAAAGACAGCCGTACGAAGATGATCAGCAATAATACGCATACTCTTTTCATTACCCTCATAAGGTAATCCAGATATTTGTGATATTAAATCAATAACATCTTTCCATATGCTAGATAGATAATTATCATTAACACCTTCTAAAATAGCTGTTGTACGTTCAACACCCATACCAGTATCGACATTCTTCTTAGATAATGGAACAACACTAC